>NZ_JAXBVE010000006.1:0-185878 GCF_035181445.1 Photorhabdus africana | reverse complement strand
TAGCAAAAAGTATTTACCTCGTTATCTTGCCGAATTCTGTTTCAAGTTCAATTGGCGCTTTAACCTTAAAAAAACATTCGAACAGCTTATTTATTCATGTATCCGGGCAGCACCTATACCTGAGTATTTACTCAAGCTAGCTGAGATTCGATGGTAATCAGGTACTGATATTAGAAGAAAAAACATCAAAAAAACAAGGTCTAAATTGTTTAACAAAGTGGAAAAACAACAAATCACCGCATTAAGCAAACTTGCTTAACCAAAAGATTTTACGTAGTCGTAATACATTTTCGCAAAATCAGATAAATCATTAAAAGAAGCCGTAAAATCCTTAGATTAACCAGATTAACCGAAAAAAAATAAAAAAGTTTAACAATATTAAAAAACATTAAAGAAATGGGACTTGATTTTAATACCATTAATGCCAGATTTTAAAAAAGCACAGGCGCTAAAAACAGCCTATTCCCCGCCGTGTTTAATGCACTTATCGACGATTTTATCCCCCCTCTCATTTTACATTTATTTAAACTGCCATAACCATTTAAAAGCACGAACACAGAGAGATTAAGGTTTTTATGTGGCAGGAAGATTTAACTATAGTGCAATTTTTTATAAAGGTAATTCATTACACTTAATCGAAATCTATTAACCATTAATAAAGAATTGAAAAGAAATCAGCATGCAAAGGAATATGACCTGAATAGATTGATATTAAGGTGTTTTCTCGCCATTCTTTTATGAAGAAAACCATAGAAATAATTTAATAAAAAATGAATAAAATGGTTAATGTGTCAGGATTTAAACCCTGAAAAAGGAAGGGATTATTTAAAAAAACATAAAGGGATACCTTTATACCCTAGAAAATAAGGATATGAATAGGTTAATCAAAAAATCCGCTTTTTCAAAGAAAAAGACTTTAATAGCGTTTTCAACCACAAGAGTAAATTTTTTCATAACCAGTTAAATAATCGATGATGAAAAATCGGCATTGAAATATAAATATTAATTAAGTTCTATGAAAGAAGATACAATATGTTACAAAGGTAGCTTAGTTATTTAGGTAATGGTAAAACCATTTAATCAAGTTAAAAAAATAAATAATAAAACATTGCTTGTAAATCCAGCATTTTATTGGTTAATTACTCCTATTTAGTACTTGTTGATTAATAAATTTAATATATTATACTTGCCAGATTTTTAGGGCTGACTATAACTTTTAATATGCAGACAAAAAAAAGATTCAATAAATTACAAGTCAATAATTAAATTGGAAAATACATGGATAATAAGAACCTAAGTTTTAATTCCAAAGCTATATACAACAATCAGGAGGTATTTATCCCTGGTGGTCAATCCCTCAGTAGCACAGAAGGTATGGAATGGATTGGTCAAGCATGGGATATTGTCAAACGTAAATTGGGTATGTGGATACTACTTAGTATCATTTATTTCATTATCATATCTGTTTTACAGCTTATTCCTTTCCTTGGGATATTTACTGTACTTTTTGGCCCGGTATTTTTTGGTGGTATTATTGCCGTGTGCGAAAAACAAAGAACAACTGGACAATTCGAAATAAGACTACTATTCAACGGATTTCAGAAAAACTTTGCATCACTGCTTAGCGTTGGTGCTTTATCTCTTGGCGTTACGCTTCTTGGAATTATCGCAATGTTTATTATCAGCAGTAGTACAATGGCTCATATATTGTTAGATAGCCAATATGACGAGATCCCGGTTGAAGTATTTCCAAATGATCTATCTCCATTATACCTTGGTGCCTTTGTTCTGCTTATTTTTAACATTTTTGGTACTGCTTTAACCTGGTTCGCACCAGCATTAATCGTTATCCATAATTTGAAATTTGGGGCTGCCGTATCAATGAGCCTGGAAGCAGTGAAGAAGAATTTATTACCCAGTTTCTTATTCTTCATGGTCATGGCAGTAATATTCATAATTTCTATCATGACTTTGGGTTTGGGCCTTTTAATAACCATTCCCCTATTTTTAGTCAGCTATTATTCCTCTTATCGTAGTATCTTTATCGGAAAGGAGAAATTGTCGTCTTTAATTAGTTAAATCTTTACTAAACCTAATAACTTTATTTTCAACAAAAAAATCAATAAATAAGAAGCAAAAAGCGCCAAATCTGGCGCTTTTCATTAATATAATAATCAACCAATATATTCCAAACCACCCATATATGGACGCAATACTGCCGGTATTTCAATACGACCATCGGCTTGCTGATAGTTTTCCATAATGGCAACCAGAGTACGGCCAACTGCCAAACCAGAGCCATTCAGGGTATGAAGTAATTGAGTTTTCTTATCTTCTTTACCACGGAAACGCGCTTGCATACGGCGCGCCTGGAAATCCCACATATTAGAACAGGAAGAGATTTCTCGATATGTGTTCTGAGCCGGTAACCACACTTCCAAATCATAAGTTTTACACGCGCTAAAACCCATATCACCGGTACACAATAAAACTTTACGATATGGCAGATTCAGTAGTTGCAGTACTTTCTCGGCATGACCTGTCAACGCTTCCAGTGCATCCATTGATTCATCAGGATGAACAATCTGAACCAACTCAACTTTATCAAACTGATGCATGCGGATCAGACCACGGGTGTCACGACCATAAGAACCCGCTTCTGAACGGAAGCAAGGGGTATGAGCGGTCATTTTCAACGGCAGTTCATTTTCATCCAGAATATCACCACGAACCAAGTTAGTTATCGGAACTTCAGCAGTTGGGATCAGCGCGTAATGGCTCTCCGCCTCTTCTTCCAGCGGCTTCGTATGGAAAAGATCTTCACCAAATTTCGGCAATTGACCCGTACCATATAAGGTTTCATGGTTTACCAAATAGGGAACATAAGTTTCCAAATAGCCATGCTGTTCTGTGTGAAGGTTTAGCATAAATTGTGCCAAGGCACGATGCAGACGGGCAATTTGCCCTTTCATCACCACGAAGCGTGAACCGGTTAGTTTAACCGCAGCGGCAAAGTCCAAGCCATTGGTCAATTCACCTAATGAAACATGATCTTGAATTTCAAAATCATATTTACCTGGCTCACCCCAACGGCTCACTTCCAAATTATCGTTCTCATCTTTACCTACCGGTACAGAATCATCTGGAATGTTAGGGATACTTAAAGCCAAATCACGGATTTCAGCTTGAAGTTTTTCCAGTTCAGCTTTCGCTGTATCCAACTTTTCACCTAACTGGTTCACTTCCTGACGCAGTGGATCAATATCTTCACCACGGGCTTTTGCTGCACCAATAGCTTTCGATCGGGAATTACGTTCTGCTTGCAGGGTTTCAGTTTCAACTTGTAAAACTTTACGGCGCTCTTCTTGTTTGCGCAGCGTATCCACGTCAAGGGTATAACCCCTGCGAGCCAGTTTTTCGGCGACTGCGCCTAGCTCATTACGCAGTATGTTTGGATCGAGCATGCTAGTCCTGTGCTTGTCGTTATTAAGTTAGATGATATAAATAGACCCACACAAGTTGATGGGCCATAAGGTATTTTTACCCGTCAACCTTACCGCAACAATAACGTTAGCGATAGCGTTTTATCGGGCTATTTTGATCCTGTTCAGCAAGCCAGGCGAGTTTATCGCCTATTTTACCTTCTAATCCTCGGTTAGCCGGATGATAATAACGAGTTTCCCGCATCTCAGGCGGAAAATAAACTTCACCCGCCGCGTAAGCATTAGGTTCGTCATGGGCATAACGATATTCCTCGCCAAACCCCATCCCTTTCATCAATTTTGTCGGTGCATTGCGCAAATGCACAGGAACATCATAGTCAGGTTTTTCCTTCGCATCAGCCATCGCTGCTTTAAAGGCGGTATAAACCGCATTACTTTTCGGCGCACAGGCAAGGTAAACAATAGCTTGAGCAATCGCTCTTTCACCTTCCGCCGGCCCAACACGCGTAAAACAATCCCATGCAGCAATAGCTACCTGCATTCCCCTCGGATCGGCATTACCAACATCTTCGGAAGCAATAGCCAATAAACGACGTGCAACATATAACGGATCACCACCAGCAGTAATGATCCGAGCATACCAGTAAAGCGCAGCGTCAGGGGCTGAACCACGAACGGATTTATGCAGTGCTGAAATCAAATCGTAATAACGATCTCCTTTATTATCAAAACGGGCACTTCGCTCTCCACTAACCTCTTTCAATAGCACCGGTGTCAAAACCCGCTGCCCCTGAGCATTGGTTTCTGCCATATCCACCATCATTTCCAGCAAATTCAGTGAACGGCGAGCATCACCAGCAACCAGTTCCGCAATCATATGACCGGTATCTTCGGGCAAAACGATATTCTGACCATGATAACCGCGCTCTTTATCATTCATCGCCTGCTCAAGCACCTGTTCAATCTCTTCTATTGTCAATGACTTAAGCAGATAGACACGTGCCCGTGAAAGTAATGCAGAATTCAGTTCAAAAGAGGGGTTTTCTGTCGTAGCGCCGATAAAGGTGATCGTGCCATCTTCAATGTGTGGCAGAAAAGCATCCTGCTGGCTTTTGTTAAAACGATGTACTTCATCAACAAACAGGATCGTTCTACGCCCTGCATTCCGGTTCTGACGCGCTTTTTCAATCGATTCACGTATCTCTTTGATGCCGGAAGTGACCGCAGATATCCGTTCAACATCAGCCTGAGCATAATGCCCAATAATTTCAGCTAATGTTGTTTTGCCCGTCCCCGGTGGCCCCCATAAAATCATGGAGTGCAGTTGTCCAGCCCGGATAGCCCTTGGCAGAGGTTTTCCTTCAGCGAGTAAATGCCGCTGGCCGATATATTGCTCTAATATCATCGGCCGCATACGCGCGGCCAATGGCCGAAACTCATTTTGAGAAAAATCGAGTGACAGGTTGTTCACTTAAACCTCACTGGCGCTGATCATCCAGCGTAACGCCTTTCGGTAACGTAAAACTGAACTTTGCCGCATCTACATGGGTATTTTGCTGCCTTTTTAATTGATAAGCACTCTTTTGTCCATCCTGCTCAATAGCAGAAAATTTTTGGATAGTGCCATCCGTCGTGACGGTAATCGAGAAACGTTTCAGATTACCAGTGACATCATTCGGCGTCAGTTCAAAATCATTCCCTTGCTGGCTAATTTTATATTGAGACCACTCTTTAGCATCGTTACGAGTAATTAGCATAAATGGCGTATTACCTGTGGCATCTTTCAACCAATTAGCCGTTACCTGCTCAACAAACGGATTATAGAACCACAACGTTTTACCATCCGATACCAAAACACTTTCATCAGGTGATGTCATATGCCAGTTAAATAGGTTTGGACGTTTAACCCACAATTGCCCCTCACCTTCCTGAATTGTTGCCCCATCATCACTGGTGACGGTTTGAGTAAAGCTGGCATGAAAACTATTTACTTTACCCAAACGTTCCTGCAAATTTTGGCTGGCATTCGCCCATGCCACATTGATATTCATGCCAGCCATTAAACAACCAATCAATATCAGTTTTTTCATGTCAGAGATACCTTTCTCAGCGTTATTACTTCTTTCTCAACGTTATTACTTCAAGTGACTTATTATCAGGGTCTTCAACGTTCAATATTCACTATATCCTATGGATTTCAAGATGCATCGCGACGGCAAGGGAGCGAATCCCCGGGAGCATAGATAACTATGTGACCGGGGTGAGCGAGTGCAGCCAACAAAGAGGCAACTTGAAAGATAACGGGTATATCAGCTCTCATGTGGTGGTGGCGCTAATACTTCACGATTACCATTATGACCCGGAGCACTGACAATCTGCTGTGCCTCCATCTGTTCCACAATACGCGCCGCTCGGTTATAACCAATACGAAATTGACGCTGGACACCAGAAATCGAAACTCGTCGTTTTTCCGTCACAAATTGAACTGCCTGATCAAACAGGGCGTCTAGCTCTTCATCACTGTCAAGGCCTAAGCCACCCTCAGCATCATCACTACCACTGAGAATGCTATCAATATACTCTGGACGACCGCGGGCTTTCCAATCATTCACCACTTCATGAACTTCCTGATCTCGAACAAATGCGCCATGAACACGCACAGGAATCGAGGAGTTTGGTGCCAGATAAAGCATATCTCCCATGCCCAACAGGGATTCAGCGCCGCCTTGATCAAGGATGGTGCGGGAGTCAATTTTGCTGGAAACCGTAAAGGCAATACGCGTCGGAATATTCGCTTTAATCAAGCCGGTAATAATATCGACAGATGGGCGTTGAGTCGCCAGAACCAGATGAATACCAGCAGCACGCGCTTTCTGTGCTAATCGGGCAATCAGCTCTTCAACTTTTTTGCCGACGGTCATCATTAAATCAGCAAATTCATCGACCATGACAACAATATACGGCTCTTTTTTCAGCACCGGATGAGTAACATCCATGCTGTCACCCGGCTTCCAGAATGGATGAGGAATTGGGCGTCCCATCTCTTCTGCCTGTTTAACTTTTTCGTTATAACCCGCCAGATTACGCACACCCAATGCAGACATCAGTTTATAACGGCGTTCCATCTCACTAACGCACCAGCGCAGTGCATTAGCGGCGTCTTTCATATCGGTAACAACTTCGGTTAACAGGTGCGGAATGCCTTCATAAACCGACAACTCCAACATTTTCGGGTCAATCATTATAAAACGGACATCCTCTGGTTTTGCTTTATAGAGGATACTGAGGATCATGGCGTTGACACCAACAGATTTACCCGAACCGGTTGTACCCGCCACCAGCAAGTGCGGCATTTTACCTAAATCAGCAACAACCGGCTGGCCGCCAATATCTTTACCCAACACAATTGTCAGTGGGGATGGATTATCGCGGAATTTTTCACAATCCAATACTTCACGCAAATAGACCGTCTGGCGCTTTTTATTCGGCAATTCCAAGCCAACATAAGGTTTACCCGGAATCACTTCCACAATACGCACAGCAACCGCTGATAGAGAACGTGCTAAATCTCTTGATAAGTTGGAAATACGTGATGCTTTAACACCCGGAGCCAAATCCAGTTCAAACCGGGTAATCACCGGACCGGGTGAAAAACCCACGACATCAGCTTTAACTCGATAATCACTCAGACGCGCTTCAATCAAACGGGACGTTTGCTCAAGGGCAAACATATCAACGGGTTCCTCTTCCGCTAAAGGACTGGTTAGCAGATCGAGCGAAGGCATTGGTGTCGTTGGTTTTGGCAACGGTTGATCGTTACGAATCAAAAACGGATGAAATAAGCTATCTTGCTGCGGTTGCTGCGGTTGCTGCGGTTGCTGCGGTTGCTGCGGTTGCTGCGGTTGCTGCGGTTGCTGCGGTTGCTGCGGTTGCTGCACAACATTGTGTACAGGTGCTGGCGCACAAGCAATTTCCGTGGGCCGTTCTGATTGATTTTCCGGTGCCGATTGAACAGAAGGCATAAATAGCGGCTCTGCTGGCTCTTTTTCAACGAGATCTTCAACCGGTGAAAAGTTATTTAAAATCGATAAACTCTCCAGAGCAGAAAGCTCTTTTTTCTCCTGGTGACCTTGCTCCTGATAATGCTTATATTGCGGCTGCTCAACTGTCTGTTTAACAGTCTCTGGCGCTGTTTGAGCCCGTTCTTCCACCGAAAGCTGATTTTCCGGCTCAAATAGATTCTGTCTCATCTGAGGCTGGATTGGAGCCTGTTCTTCTGTATCCGTCGTAATACGATAACGCTCGCGCTGTTGTTCAAGAAACTGCTGACTCAACAATGCTTCTTGCTGTTTATCAGACTCAATATCATCATCCGCTCCACCTACTTGTTGTTTAACCTCTTCTTCACGCTGTTGTTCTGCAAGACGTTGTGAAGGCACTTTAATGCCATACAGTTCACGGCGGGTTGGAATACGGACAGGATTAGGACGGGGTAGTTCTGGCCCGATTCCTTGCTTAACCTGAGAGTTACCTGTTATAACCGTTGCAGAGGTTGAGGTTGCTGCTACAACATTTTTTGGTTCTGTTTCACGCATAAAAGTGGAGGTGTCGCTGCTGTTCCGGCTATTTTCGACGGGTTCAAATGTTGGCGTCGCTTCACGATTAAATTCAGATATAGGTTCAAAATGGTACTCAACAGGCGTTTCAAATACATAACGAACAGGTTCGTCATTATCCTTTTCACTCTCTTCGACTAATGCTTGAGGCCGTGCAATATCATCTGATGTATTGACCAAAATTTCAGGTTCAGCATCAATATCAGCCATATTCGTGGTAGGAATATCTATTGGCTGTTCTTGTTCAATTTCTGCTTTCACCCATTCTGGTTCGTCCAGTTCAGCTTTTGCTAACTCTACGGCTGAAGGGGCTGTAAATAGTATATCATCATGATCAATATCAGCCGCTGTAAATTCGGATTCTATTTTATCATCAGCGGGATCTTCCCTCTCAATAACCGTTTCACCATATGGCATATATTCCTGTTCATGACGGCTACGGTTGGTAATAAATCCTATTGCTCCCAGAATGATTGCTCCCGTTTTTTCAGCAATGGTTAACCATGACCAGCCAGTAAATAACGTCAACCCAATTGCCCAAATACACAACAAGACCAAAGTTGCACCTAATTCATTAAACCAAGGCAACATCGCACTACTAAACAGACTGCCAATAATACCGCCGGAAGCAAAGTAATGGAGATCGTCAACATTCAGTGCCGCTAATCCACATGAAGTCAAAACGATTGCCAATGCACCAATAACGCGCAAAGCCAACGCAAAGAAATCAACGTACTCTCGGTCATCATGTTGCTTAAAAGCAGTCCAGCAACCCAATATCATCACTGGGGGGATAGCATAAGCGAGAATACCAAATGCGGAAAACAGCGTATCGGCCAGCCATGCACCCACACCACCACCCAAATTATGCACCGGCTCATGCCATGCGGTCTGAGACCAGCTAGGATCTGAAGGGTTAAAACTGACAAGTGCGACCAGCAGATAAGCCGATAGGATAACAATGACAAGCAACACAGCTTCTAACAGCCTGCGTCCACTACTTAGTCTTTTTAATTTAATATTTTTATCTTCTGTATATTCCTGGCTCAAGAAAGGCTCTCCAGGTTTCCTGTTGATTTAACGGAACAACGCCGAGATAGCTCAGCGTTGAAACTGTATGCATAAACAGGAGTGTACCTAAGTTTTTCCAGTTTTGCACCTGTACATTTTTGGTAAGATTTTAGCGAGTCTTAATAACCAAACGATTGCTCTGCTTAACTTCTTCCATCACAACATATGTGCGAGTGTCATTAACACCGGGCAAACGCAACAAAGTTTCACCTAGCAACTTACGATAAGCTGACATGTCTGGTACGCGAGTTTTCAATAGATAGTCGAAATCACCGGAAACTAAGTGGCATTCCTGAATCTCTTCCAATTTTTGTACCGCAGCGTTGAATTGTTCAAAAACATCTGGAGCGCCACGGTTTAAGGTAATTTCAACAAATACCAGCAAAGATGCATCCAAATAGTGAGGATTCAGCAATGCCGTGTATCCAGTAATAAACCCTTGACGTTCCAGACGACGAACACGCTCCAGACACGGAGTTGGAGACAAACCTACCCGTTTAGACAGTTCTACGTTAGAAATTCGCCCATCTTTCTGTAGCTCATTTAGGATATTACGATCTATGCGATCAAGATCTTTTCCCGGACGTTTTTTATTATCTATCATCTTGTTGATCTCTCTTTATTTTCCTACACCCATAACATTTTCCCCTATCTCTCTAAGTTTGAGTTGGAAAAGATGTCTTAAAGTTAAAGCCTCGCTCTATCAGCGTAAAGCAACCCACAGGCCATTTTTTTAATGCTACACTAGAGGAAATTATCCGCATGTCGATTTTTATAGAAACGAATTTAGCGAGGTGGATAATTATCTCTTACAGTGATGTTTTCGCAAATGCACAGCCGATTGTCAAAGTAAATGAGCAAAAATCAGAACAACCTGTGGAACAAATTTTCAGTTAATCGTTTCGATAGTCTACCATTAATTGAAAACGAGCAAATAAAATCCAAACAGCACTAAAAGGACACTTTTCTCAGGTTAAAATCATTGTTAGTTAATATCTATCGGTAAAATCGTTAGTAACATGAGTCTTTTAACTTTTTTTACCCTCCTATTTCTCCTACAATCGTTCGATATTCGATAGGTGATAAATGGAAATGAGGTATTCATGAGCGCCGCCAAACACCACAAACTCATTATTCTTGGCTCCGGTCCAGCAGGCTATACTGCCGCGGTTTACGCTGCCCGAGCAAATTTAAATCCGGTTCTTATTACCGGGGTTGAAAGAGGCGGTCAATTGACTACAACCACCGAGGTCGAAAACTGGCCTGGCGATCCTGAAGATTTGACCGGCCCAGGGTTAATGGAACGCATGCACCAACATGCTGAAAAATTCCAAACCGAAATTATTTCTGACCATATTCAAAAAGTTGATCTGCAAAACCGGCCTTTACGCCTTTATGGTGATGAGCAAGAATATACCTGTGACGCACTGATTATCGCAACAGGTGCTTCTGCCCGTTATTTAGGTTTACCTTCTGAAGAGGCATTCAAAGGTCGTGGTATTTCAGCCTGTGCAACCTGTGATGGTTTCTTTTATCGTAACCAGAAAGTCGCCGTTGTTGGCGGTGGTAATACTGCGGTAGAAGAGGCCTTATATCTGGCAAATATTGCAGCGGAAGTTCACCTAATTCATCGCCGTGATACATTCCGTTCAGAGAAGATCTTGATCAGTCGCCTGATGGATAAAGTCAAAAATGGCAATATCATCCTACATACCGATCGGATTCTGGATGAAGTACTCGGTGATGATATGGGCGTTACCGGTGTTCGCCTACGCGATACCAAAAGTGGCGCTACAGAAGAATTGGCTGTTACCGGCACCTTCATTGCCATCGGCCATACGCCCAATACCGCTATTTTTGAAAGCCAATTAGAACTGGATAATGGTTACATTAAAGTTCAATCCGGTTTACAGGGTAACGCCACTCAGACCTCCATTCCCGGTGTATTCGCCGCCGGTGATGTCATGGATCATACCTACCGACAGGCAATTACGTCCGCCGGTACAGGTTGTATGGCAGCCCTCGACGCAGAACGTTTCCTGGATGGGCTAGCCGCTAAATAAATTCTTTTTCTTTCAAGGCGCTATTTCGGTAGCGCTTTTTAACATGTAACATATCAGCAGGATGCTGACACATAGGATATGTCCAGCCTTTTGGTACACCATTACCCTCACCTGCTAAATTAGAATTTTTCCTTATGGACAAAACAAGACAGTATGAATTGGTTCGCTGGCTGAAACAGCAAAGTGCCCCGGCCCAACGCTGGCTCCGCCTGTCCATGTTACTTGGCTTAATCAGTGGATTATTGATTATTGCTCAAGCTTGGCTACTGGCCTCAATTCTGCAAGCTTTAATCATGGATAATCTTCCACGCAAGCACATCACGAACGAATTTTGGTTGCTAGCAGCCACCTTTGCGTTACGAGCTATCATCAGTGCCATTCGAGAACGAATCGGTTTTATCTGTGGCAAAGTCGTGCGTCAGAAAATTCGCGCTATGGTATTGGATAAGCTGGAACAACTTGGCCCAATGTGGGTTAAAGGCAAACCAGCCGGTAGCTGGGCAACCATTATTCTTGAGCAGATAGAAGATATGCAGGATTATTACTCCCGCTATCTGCCACAGATGTCTCTTGCCGTCATAATCCCTCTTCTTATCCTGATCACCCTATTCCCTGTTAACTGGGCTGCCGGGCTAATTTTATTCGCTACTGCTCCCCTAATCCCGCTGTTTATGGCGCTGGTTGGTTTAGGCGCCGCAGACGCTAATCGGCGTAATTTTGTCGCGCTAGGGCGGTTAAGCGGTAATTTTCTTGATAGGCTACGTGGGTTAGAGACGTTGCGCCTGTTTTATCGCAGCAAAGCAGAAACACAACAAATCAGCGAATCCACCGAAAACTTCCGTTGCAGGACGATGGAAGTGCTGAGATTAGCGTTCCTTTCTTCTGCGGTGCTGGAGTTCTTTGCTGCCATTTCTATAGCCGTTGTCGCTGTCTATTTCGGTTTCTCCTATTTGGGGGAGCTTAATTTTGGCAGTTACGGGATGGGCGTTACCCTGTTTGCCGGTTTTCTAGTGTTAACCCTCGCCCCAGAATTTTTCCAGCCATTACGCGATCTGGGTACTTATTATCATGCTAAAGCCCAGGCGGTTGGGGCCGCCGAAGCATTAGTGACTTTATTGAGCAGTGATGGTGAATATGCACCTGCCGGTGGTGATAAAACACTCCCCCCCCAAGATCCGTTGACCATCATTGCTAATAATCTGGAAATTTTGGCCCACGACGGCAACCCGCTTGCTGGCCCGTTGAATTTTACTATAGAGAAAAATCAACGGGTGGCATTAGTTGGTCAAAGCGGAGCTGGTAAAAGTTCCCTCTTGAATTTACTGTTAGGGTTCCTGCCCTATCGTGGTTCAATACAAATTAATGGCACCGAACTGCGTGAGTTGGATCAACAGAGATGGCGTAATCAACTGAGCTGGGTTGGACAAAATCCACATCTGCCTGAGCAGACTTTGCTTGATAATATTCGTCTGAACCAACCTAATGCCAATCAACAACAAATCCATCAGATTATAGAACAAGCATACGTCACCGAATTTATTCACGACTTACCCGATGGGCTGAATACCATCATCGGTGATAATGCAGCACGATTATCCGTTGGTCAGGCCCAACGTATCGCTGTTGCCCGTGCCCTATTGAAACCTTGCCGGTTATTATTACTGGATGAGCCTGGTGCCAGCCTGGATACTCATAGCGAACAACAGGTGATGGAAACACTCAATCAGGCATCTCATCATCAGACGACCCTGTTAGTTACCCATCAATTGGAAGAAACGCTGGAATATGATCAGATTTGGGTCATGGAAAAGGGATTAATTATTGAACAGGGAGATTACCAGACGCTAAGCCAATCTCAAGGGGTATTCACCCGCCTGTTATCCCATCGAAGCGAGGAGCTGTAATTATGCGGGTATTACTTCCTTTTCTGGCGCTCTATCGCCGTCATTGGTTTCTTATCAGTTTAGGCATGGTTCTGACCATTGTGACACTACTCGCCAGCATAAGTTTACTGACCCTCTCTGGCTGGTTCCTTGCAGGCGCCGCACTAGCAGGTCTTGCCGGTTATACATTCAACTATATGCTACCGGCTGCCGGTGTCCGTGGCTCAGCCATTCTTCGAACTGCCGGGCGCTATGCTGAACGGTTGGTTAGCCATGATGCCACTTTCCGGGTATTGGCACATTTACGGGTTTTTGCCTTTCAGAAAATTTTGCCACTTTCACCGGGAGGAATGGCTCGTTTTCGCCAAGGCGAATTATTAAACCGACTCGTTGCTGATGTTGAAACATTGGATCATCTCTATTTACGGGTGATTTCGCCGATATTATCAGCTCTTATCGTTATCATGGTCCTCACTTTCGGCCTTAGCTTTCTGGATCTCACATTAGCCTATACCCTTGGCGGTATTATGCTGGCTCTGTTGATCCTGCTGCCATCAGTATTTTATAACGCCGGTAAATCCATTGGCCGCCATCTGACTATTCTGCGTGGTCAATACCGCACCCAACTCACAGCGGCATTGCAAGGGCAAGCCGAATTGATGGTATTCGGTGCTGTTGGCCGTTTCCGCAAGTCAATGGCTGATATCGAGTCGCATTGGTTAAGACGTCAACAACAGCAAGCCAATCTGACCGGTTTGTCACAGGCAATCATGATTTTCGCCACCGGTATGACTGTCACATTGATCTTATGGCTGGCTGCTAACGGCGTAGGGGGAAACAGCCAGCCGGGGGCATTAATTGCACTGTTTGTCTTCTGTTCTCTTGCCGCGTTTGAAAGCCTGGGGCCTGTCACTGTTGCATTCCAACATTTAGGGCAAGTCATTACCTCTGCAACCCGTGTTTCTCAATTGATGCAACAAGAACCGGAAGTAACGTTTCCTACATCAGGGCCGGAAAGTTCAGCTCAAGCCAGTATTGATATCAAAAATATCAGTTTCACTTACCCTGATCAGCCAATGGCCGTCCTGAAAAATGTTTCTCTCTGTTTGAAAGCAGGGGAACATATCGCGCTGTTAGGCAAAACCGGTTGTGGTAAATCTACCTTGCTACAATTACTGACCCGGGCCTGGGATATTGATTCAGGCTCAATCTGTCTGAATCAGCATTCTATTACTGCTTATGACGAATCAACTCTGCGCGGTATGATATCGGTTGTTTCACAACGTGTTCATGTGTTCAGTCATACTTTACGACAGAATTTATTACTGGCAAAACCAAATGCAACCGATAATGAACTAGAAACTGTGCTGAAACAGGTAAATTTAAGCAATCTACTGGAAACCAATGAGGGCCTAAACTGCTGGATGGGCGAAGGCGGTCGTCAGTTGTCAGGCGGTGAACAGCGCCGCTTGGGAATTGCCAGAGCGTTACTGCACTCGGCACCACTGATGTTACTGGATGAACCTACGGAAGGGCTTGATGCGGATACTGAACAGCAAATTCTCTCTCTATTGCGTCAGCATTGTCAGCATAAGTCACTGATTATTGTCACCCACCGCCTGTACGGGCTTGACCATATGGACCGTATTTACGTCATGGATGGCGGCACTATTCTTGAACAAGGGCAGCATAATGAATTACTGGCTCAGCAAGGTCGCTATTATCAGTTTTATCAGCGGCAACATCAGATTCGTCTTGAACCGGGGCAATAACACACAATGCCAATAATTCAACTGGATGCTGATTCATATGATTTCCCTCACCCGAAAGAAGCACTAACGGAGCCTAACGGCCTACTGGCAGTCGGGGGGGATTTATCCGCTAAGCGATTAAATGCAGCCTACCATCAAGGTATTTTTCCCTGGTTTTTACCCAGTGAAATACCACTTTGGTGGTCCCCCGATCCACGGGCGGTAATCATTCCGGGTGAATTGCATATTGGCCGAACCCTACGCCGGTTTCTGCGCAATCCCCCATACCATATTACGGTGAATCATGCTTTTGAACAGGTGGTTCATTTCTGCGCTCAACGACAGGAGGGAACATGGATAGGCAAGGATATCCAACAAGGTTATAAAAAATTATATCAGACAGGACAAGCACATTCAGTAGAAGTCTGGCACAATGAGCGGATTGTTGGTGGTTTGTATGGTGTCAGCGTTGGCACACTATTCTGCGGTGAGTCTATGTTCAGCAGAATGGAGAATGCATCCAAATGTGCGTTCATTGCCTTCTATCACCATTTTCTGCGACACGGTGGTGAACTACTGGACTGCCAAGTGCTTAACCATCACACAGCTTCACTGGGAGCAAAAGAGATCCCTAGGGAAGAATTTATTCAGTATCTTTATCAATTCAGAAATCGGTCATTAAAACCTGGTTGCTGGTTACAACAAGTACTGGAATTATAATCAACATTTGACCGATTCATGTCGCTGATAACATAAATATCACTATGCACTATTTGCAAAATAGCGGGTTAAAATACAACACTCCTTTACATAATGAGGGTTTTTCGGCATTATCTTGCCCGTTAAAAACGATGGTTATTAAACTTAGAGGATTAGATGGCCAAAGAAGACAATATTGAAATGCAAGGTACTGTGCTAGACACACTACCAAACACTATGTTCCGCGTTGAATTAGAAAACGGGCACGTAGTCACTGCTCACATTTCAGGTAAAATGCGTAAAAACTATATTCGCATCCTGACAGGCGACAAGGTTACAGTTGAGCTGACCCCATATGACCTGAGCAAAGGCCGTATCGTCTTCCGTAGCCGCTGATTCATTACCGTTTTTAGGTATTACACCACAGGTAGCAACTTTGTATTTTACAACTTTGTATTTTACAACGTTGTATTCACCTGTGGTGTCGCTCTTCTATTAGTGCACTACATCTTCCGGCTTCTGCTTATAAGCATTGCTGAAATCGTAGGTCAGTATGCGTTTTGCCTTATCCAGGCCAATACTCACCGAGCCACCGTGAACTAATGAGCCGAATAAGAGTTCATTTGCCAACGGTTTTTTCAAGCTATCCTGAATAACCCGCGCCATTGGACGAGCACCCATTGCTTTATCATAGCCTTTATCACATAACCATTGACGAGCATCCGCACTGACCTCCAGCGAAACGCCTTTTTCATCCAATTGTGCTTGCAAGGCGACAATGAACTTATCAACTACCTGTTGAATGACTTCAATAGAAAGCGTATTAAACCAGATGATACCATCAAGACGGTTACGGAATTCCGGTGTAAACACTTTCTTAATTTCTTCCATTGCATCGGAGCTGTTATCCTGCTGCTTAAATCCAATGGATTTGCGCTGTGTTTCACGTACACCCGCATTCGTTGTCATGACTAGAATGACGTTACGAAAATCCGCTTTGCGCCCGTTGTTATCAGTCAGAGTACCGTTATCCATGACTTGCAATAACAGGTTAAATACATCTGGATGTGCTTTTTCAATCTCATCAAGCAGCAATACTGAATGAGGATGTTTAATCACAGCATCCGTAAGCAATCCTCCTTGATCAAAACCAACATATCCCGGTGGTGCGCCAATTAAACGACTTACTGTATGACGCTCCATATATTCTGACATATCAAAACGCAATAATTTGATATTCAACACCTTAGCAAGCTGTACGGTGACTTCTGTTTTCCCTACGCCTGTCGGACCTGCAAGTAGGAAAGAACCTACCGGTTTATTATCCTGCCCCAACCCCGCACGACTCATCTTAATGGCTTCGGTCAATGCCGCAATCGCGGTATCCTGACCGAATACCAACATTTTCAGCCGCTCATCCAGTGTTCTTAGGACATCTTTATCACTGGCCGAAACGGTTTTTTCAGGAATCCGAGCAATCCGAGCAACGACGAATTCAATATCTGACACATTAATCGTTTTTTTACGGCGACTAATCGGCACCAGACGGGTACGCGCCCCAGCTTCATCGATCACATCGATCGCCTTGTCTGGTAAGTGGCGATCAGTAATGTACTTCACCGATAAATCAACCGCAGCACGGATAGCTTTCGTGGTATAACGTACATCATGGTGCGCCTCATATTTTGGCCGCAACCCTCTAATAATCTGTACCGTCTCTTCGGGTGAAGGCTCAACAATATCAATCTTCTGAAAACGACGCGCTAACGCCCGATCTTTTTCAAAAATATTACTGAATTCATGATAGGTCGTAGAACCAATGACTCTGATACGTCCACTGGATAACAATGGCTTAATCAGATTAGCCGCATCGACCTGCCCCCCTGACGCAGCCCCCGCACCGATAATGGTATGGATTTCATCTATAAATAGAATACTTTTTCTATCCTGCTCAAGGGTTTTTAGCAATGCCTTGAAGCGCTTCTCAAAATCGCCACGATATTTAGTTCCCGCTAGCAATGAACCAATATCCAGCGAATAAATCGTACAATCAGCCATCACTTCCGGTACATCTTTTTGCACAATCCGCCACGCCAACCCTTCTGCAATGGCTGTCTTACCAACCCCCGACTCGCCGACCAACAATGGGTTGTTTTTTCGGCGGCGACACAATATCTGAATTGTTCTTTCTAACTCATCCTGGCGGCCAATCAATGGATCAATCTGTCCTCTTTGAGCGAGTTGATTAAGATTAGTTGTAAAATTTTCCAACCGATCCTCTCCTGTAAGCTGCTCTTCTGCTGATTGCGTGCCTGTCTCCTGATGATCCGATTCCGAGTCCTCTTTTTGAGTTCCGTGAGAAATGAAATTAACCACGTCCAGACGACTCACATCATGTTTACGCAGCAAATAAGCCGCTTGGGACTCCTGTTCGCTAAAGATAGCCACCAGCACATTAGCACCAGAAACTTCTGAACGCCCAGAGGATTGAACATGAAATACCGCGCGCTGAAGAACACGTTGGAAGCTCAACGTTGGCTGAGTCTCCCGCTCATCATTTTCAGGTAACAACGGTGTCGTTTGTGAAATAAAATTCTCCAGCTCCTTACGCAATTGAGCCAGATTGACCTTGCAGGCTTCCAATGCTTCACGCGCTGATGAATTGCTTAACAACGCCAGCAATAGGTGCTCCACGGTCATAAACTCGTGTCTGTTATCCCGTGCTTTAGCAAAGGCAATATTAAGACTAAGTTCAAGCTCTTGGTTGAGCATAAGCACCTCCCCCTAAAAATCAGTATACCTGGTCAGACTTTTTCCAGCGTACAAAGTAATGGATGCCCATACTCCCTGGCATACATATTTACCTGAGCTGCTTTAGTTTCTGCCACCTCAGCAGTATAAACCCCACAAACAGCCTTCCCTTGATAATGGACATCCAACATTAATTGCGTTGCCCGTTCAATATCATAAGAAAAGAACTTTCGTAATACGTCAACTACAAACTCCATCGGAGTGTAATCATCATTGTTAAGAATGACCTGATACATCGACGGCGGCTGCAATTTTTGCTGTCGCTCATCCTTAACAGATTCCTTACTTTTCAAATTGTTATGATACTCGCTCATTATTTTCCCAACGGATTAATCCCTAAAACCAGCCACTGCCAGCAAATAAATTATGTTGCCATTTATCTTATCATTATCTGGCAACTCCTTTTACCACAGACTATTCCCCTATGAAAACTCGGCATAAAAGTGCATGAACGAAACTCATATCGTTATCTATATCAAACTTTAGTCATTCAAAACAACCAGACATTTGTTCTGTGCTTGACGAGAATTTGATTTTTATTACAGTATGTTTTGTGAACAAATATAGATAATGTCACTGTCTACATGTGATTGTTCACGACTGTTATATTAATGACTCATCTCAACCGAAATCATCAAACGAGGGATGTAGAAGTATGGAGACAGGTACTGTTAAGTGGTTCAATAATGCTAAGGGTTTTGGGTTTATTTGCCCGGCAAGCGGCGGAGAAGATATATTCGCTCATTACTCAACCATTCAGATGGACGGTTACCGGACGCTGAAAGCGGGCCAAAAGGTGAATTTCAGCGTTCACCTAGGACCAAAGGGAAATCATGCCAGTATTATTGTTCCTCTTGAAAACGACCCCAAAGGCTAAATAGCCTAGCCTGTGGGTGATAACCAGGTATTATTTTCATACGCCGCAGGCAGTTACCTGCGGCGTCATATTATTTCCGCTTATTCTCTTGCCAACGCTTCGATTGGATCGAGGCGAGCGGCATTACGGGCCGGCAGAAACCCAAATATCACCCCAATTGCGGTAGAACAGGCGAAAGCACTGAGTAAGGCTATGGGCTGGAAGACAAAATGCCAACCAGGCAGCGCCAGTTGAGCAATCAATGCAATCGTATAAGAGAGTACAATGCCCAAAACACCGCCAACCAGACAAACCAAAATAGCCTCTATTAGAAACTGCTGCATCACATCACTGGTTCTGGCACCTACTGCCATACGAATACCGATCTCTCTTGTACGTTCAGTCACCGAAACTAACATAATATTCATAACGCCAATACCACCAACTATCAGCGAAATTACCGCCACCATCGTCAGAAACAGTTGTAAAGTATGGGCCGTTTTTTCCGCCGTTTTTACCATCATATCCACGTTATAGGTGAAAATATCCTTTTTCCCGTGGCGTAAAGTAAGCAATTGAACAATCTTCTTTTCTATATCTTTAGAGTTATAACCATCCTTTATTCTGACAGTAATTGAATCCAGATAATTTCGGTTCATCAGACGGCTGGTCATCGTGCTATGAGGCAACCAGACATGCAATGATTTGCTACTGCCAAATGTAGCTCTCTTATCAGATATCACTCCCACAATTGTGGCCGGCATATTACCCACCAAGATCACCTCCCCAATCACATTTTTCTGGTGAGGAAACAGCTTACGATGAGTATTTTTATCAATAACCACAACTTGCCTCTGACGGCGTATCATATCCAATGAGAATCCCATTCCTTGGGTAAAGCGCAGAGCATAAACCTGAAAAAACTCATCACCAACGCCAGTCACTCTCGACGCAACATCAATGTTCCCTTTACGAAGGCGCATTTGTCCCTCAATTTCTGGTGAAATCGCCAGAATATAGGACTGCGCTTTAATTGCGTCTGAATCCTCTATTTTCAGCGCTTGCATACTGACCGGATCATCAATGCCAAAATCTTCTCCTGGATAAATATCAATGGTGTTTGTCGCAATCTCTTTAATATCGGATAACACCGATGCCCTAGCCGCATCTCCGATAACCAAAATAGTCACGACAGAAGCAATACCAATAATAATCCCCAACATGGTCAGTAAAGTACGCATCTTGTTGGCAACCATTGCCCGCCATGCCATGCATAAAGCTTCATTAAACCGCCCAAAGATTTGGCGTATCGAAGATATTTTTGGTGTTAACATCGGAGCTTGAATGACTTTTTTACCCATTTGCGTGCCGGAATCATTCATAATGTGACCATCCTTGATCTCAATAATTCGTTGTGCCTGCGCCGCGATTTTCGGATCATGAGTGACAATAATGACGGTATGCCCCTGTTCACACAGTTGTTTGAGAATAGTCATCACCTCTTCGCCGGAGTGGCTATCCAACGCCCCGGTTGGTTCATCAGCCAAAATGACCTGACCACCATTCATCAACGCCCTGGCAATACTGACCCTCTGCTGCTGTCCACCAGAAAGTTGCCCTGGCTGATAGTAGATTCGATCTTCAAGCCCTAAACGACCAAGCAACTCTATTGCTCTCTGGCGACGTGCTGCTTTAGCGGTGCCCGCGTAAATAGCGGGAATTTCCACATTCTGTTCAGCGGTTAAATGAGTCAGCAAATGATAACGCTGAAAAATAAAGCCAAAATGTTCCCGTCTCAGTGCTGCTAATTCATCATTATTCAGTTCAGCAACATTCTGCCCCGCGACCCGGTATTCACCGTTACTGGGTTGATCAAGACAACCAAGAATATTCATCAGTGTCGATTTACCCGAACCTGACGCACCAATAATCGCAACCATCTCACCGGCATGAATAGACAAGGTGACATCATCCAGTACTTTTACCTGCTGTTCACCCGCGGGATAGCGGCGCTCTATGCCTCTCAGCTCAAGTAACGCATCCATTACTCATCCCCTGCTTCACTGCGACCAGTAATCACCTGCTCATGTTCTTTCAAGCCAGATAGAATCTGTACATTTACATCATTGCGCACACCAATGGTCACTTCTCGTTTTTCTTCTTTACCCTCATTTAGAACATCCGCCTCATAACGGGTCGGCGTAATCTGTTTACCCAAAGCAGAAAGCGGGATCATTAATGTGTCACGATAGGAATCGAGCTGAATTTTCACCTTCGCAGTCATTTGCAAACGCAAAAGTTGCTGGGGATTAGCTACCTCAAAGCGGGCATAGAAGAAAATCGCATCATTAATCTTTTCTGGCGTCGGCAAAATATCTTTCAACACCCCTGGGAAATTTTTGTCAGGGGCGCCTAATACAGTAAAAGAGGCCTTCTGACCCGGTTTCAAGTCAATAACATCCGCCTCTGAAACTTCTGCTTTTACCAGCATCGTGCCAAGATCAGCCAATGTCAGAATAGTCGGGGCTTCCTGTGCGGCGATGACCGTTTGCCCCTGAAGTGTTTTGATATTGACAACAATACCATCCATCGGTGCGGTAATACGGGTGTATTGTAAACTAGCCTGGGCGGTATCAAGGCTGGCCTGATTTTTACTGATTTGCGCCAGCAAAGTTTCTACCCTCGCTTTTTTCACTTCAACATCCGTTTTAACCTGATCCAATTCCTGGTGAGAGACTGCCTGCACTTTTGCCAGATTGTTCTGACGTTGTAATGTAAGCTGCGCCAGTTTCAATTGCGCCCTAGCTTCCATCAGATTAGCGTTTAATTCTTTAATCGTCGCTTCAACTTCTTTTACTTGGTTTTGAGCAGGTTTAGGATCGATCAATGCCAGTAATTGGCCTTTTGTCACCTTATCACCCACTTCAACATACAAGTTCTGCAACTGACCACTAACCTGCGCCCCTACATCTACTTTTCTGACAGCATCCAGCTTCCCTGTGGCCAGAACATTTTTCTCCAAATCGCCTTTAATAACGGATACAGTCTGATATTTAGCCGTTTCTGGCCCATGCAGAAAATACCCCAGAAGCAATGCGATAACGGCCACAATAGCTAACAACACCACCCATCGACGTTTCGAACGAATAAAATTCATTTAAATATCACCATTTTAAACATTGGATAAAAGGAATAGTAAAAAAATAACGTTTCCTGTAATGTCACGAGTAATCAGAAATTTCCACTCAATCCTAGAAAGATGTAGTCCTCATTCGATTTTTATACCCACTGAAAGTTCACCCACCTTAAGAATAAAAAATTCTTTGAGCAACAACATACTTCACCCTACCCTGACTATTCTCTTAATATAAAAAAATTGTTATCTTTATTCCCGTAGCCTTTAAGGCTAATTTTTATACGAAACTTGGACAAAAAGACGTTAACCGTTTTATAAAGGTGTTAACCGTTTTATAAGGATGTTAATTATGTATTCTGGGCTGCTGATCATTCTTTTGCCTTTAACTCTGGGCTATCTTATTCATTTGAAGAATAAAACAGGGTTAAATCTTGTTCATCGTCTCCTTAATGCGATGGTCTATGTCATTCTGTTTTTCATGGGGATAAGTTTAGCTTTACTGGAAGATTTAAGCCGTAACCTTTTCTCTATTTTTCAATATGCCATTGTATTTTTCTTGTGTATTTTTGCCTCCAATATGCTGGCATTATTCCTGTTTGAAAAACACAATCCCTGGATTGTCAGCCCGCATAAACAGGAAAAACCCCCTTCCCGTTTACATATGATTTTTGAATCACTGAAATTATGTGGTGTTCTGATTTTAGGTTTTCTACTTGGGTTAACTGACTGGTCATGGTTGCATTTCGCCAATCATGGCAGTGAAATTGCACTGGTTGTTTTACTGTTGCTGGTAGGTATTCAATTACGTAACAGCGGCATGAACCTCAAACAGATATTGCTAAACCGCCGTGGTACAGTTATTGCGATTATCGTCGCTGTCAGCGCACTTGCTGGCGGGGCAATTGCTGCACTTATTCTTGGACTGCCGATCAAAACAGGTTTAGCATTCGCTTCCGGTTATGGCTGGTATTCCCTTTCTGGCATCTTACTTTCTGACGCTTACGGGCCCATCATCGGCAGTGCCGCATTCTTTAATGACCTTGTGCGTGAACTTACAGCAATTATGCTTATTCCAATTCTGGTCAATCGGTATCGATCAAGCGCAATAGGGTTAAGCGGTGCAACTTCTATGGATTTCACTCTGCCGATATTACAAAGATGTGGTGGAGTCAGTATTGTTCCAGCAGCTATTGTTCACGGTTTTTTGTTGAGCTTACTGGCCCCTTTACTGATCGCATTCTTTACTTAATCAGAATTTCAGCCACAATGATGTTTGATGTTATCGATGAGAATCCGAGCACTTGATTGCTAAGAAGTCAGCAATAATTATTCATTATACAGTTGTACTTTATTCATCTTCCGCCCTATGGAAACGAATACGTAAGCTTTTGTTAACGAATTATACAAAACGCGGATAGAACAGGTTAATCAGACATGTAATTGAAATATCAATTAATAATATTCCGTGCATAAGATATTGCATAATTATGCTAACGGGTTTAGCATCGGACTAAATCACTGACTATTCAGAATTAAAGCATGAGTATTCAATTAAAAAGCATTGATTGCTATTACGGTGTCCATCAAGCACTGTTTGATATTAATCTTGAATGTTCTTCAGGGGAAACGATGGTTTTGCTAGGGCCAAGTGGTGCAGGTAAAAGTACATTGTTACGAGTCCTAAATCTGCTGGAAATACCCCGATCCGGCCAGTTGCATATTGCTAATCATCAATTCGATTTCGAACAAACACCAGGAACGAAGGAGATTCGTTCTCTACGCCAGAATGTAGGTATGGTTTTTCAGCAATATCACTTGTGGCCACACCTTACTGTTATGGATAACCTAATCGAAGCGCCTTGTCGCGTACTGGGTTTACCCAAGCAACAGGCGCAGGAAAAAGCGGATAAGCTCCTTTCCCGTTTACGCTTAGATGATTTTGCGGGCCGCTTCCCACAACATTTATCTGGAGGGCAACAGCAACGGGTTGCTATTGCACGAGCATTAATGATGGAACCACAAGTTTTATTATTTGATGAACCGACGGCAGCGCTGGACCCAGAAATTACAGCACAGGTTGTCAATATCATCCATGAATTATCCGCTACGGGTATTACACAGATTATCGTTACCCATGAAGTGGAAATCGCCCGTAAGGCCGCAAACCGTGTCGTATATATGGAAAACGGCCACATTATAGAACAAGGTGATATCAGCCATTTTACGCAACCACAAACCAAAGCCTTTGCTAATTATCTATCACACTAACTATTAATAGGATATAGCGATGAAAAAACTACTTTTTGCAGCCCTCTTAAGTACAGTAGCTTTATCTGCAACCGCCACGGAAAAAGAGACTATTCGTTTTGCCACAGAAGCCACTTACCCTCCGTTTGAGTTCATCGATGTAGAGAATAAAATTCAGGGTTTTGATGTCGATTTGGTCAATGCCATCTGTGAGAAAATTAATGCAACATGTACCTTCAGTAACCAATCCTTTGACAGCCTGATCCCTAGCCTGAAATTCCGTCGCTTCGACGCTTTAGCCGCAGGGATTGATATTACCCCTGAGCGCCAAAAGCAGGTTGATTTTACTAACACTTATTACGATAACTCCGCGGTTTTTATCTCCGTTAAAGGCAAAGTCTCCAGCACCGCAGAGCTGAAAGGCAAACTTGTGGGTATCCAGAATGGTACAACTCACCAGAAATATCTGATGGAACAACGAAAAGAGATTAAAACCGTTCCTTATGACAGCTACCAAAATGCAATTCTGGATCTGAAAAATGGCCGTCTGGATGCCGTTTTCGGTGACACTGCCGTTGTTAACGAGTGGCTGAAAAAGAATGAAAACTTAAATACCGTAGGTAACAAAGTCACTGACAAAAATTACTTTGGTATCGGCTTAGGTATTGCAGTTCGCAAGGGTAACAAAGATCTACAAGGTAAGCTGAATAAAGCACTCGCTGACATCAAACGAGATGGCACTTATGACATCATCTATGAAAAATGGTTTAAATAAGTAGCCGAATCTCCATGAATGAATTCCAATCTCTAACAAGCGCCGCCGGCATCACCGTCGGCCTTGCCGTGTCTGCATTAGTGCTTGGTCTGATTTTAGCGATGCTATTTGCTGCCTGGGAATCAGCCCGCTGGAAACCCTTCGCCATACTTGGCACCTGTTGGGTCACTCTGTTCAGAGGATTGCCAGAAATTTTGGTCGTGCTGTTCGTCTACTTCGGTGCATCACAACTTCTCATGACACTGGCTGATGGCTTTGACATTGATCTTATCTTCTGGCACTCCAGAATTCAGATAGATATTCAAGACTTTTATGTCAGCCCATTCCTTTGTGGTGTCATTGCACTTTCCCTACTCTACTCTGCCTATGCATCCCAGACACTCCGTGGTGCGATAAAAGCCATTCCTGTCGGCCAATGGGAAGCCGGTCAAGCATTAGGTCTTAATCGCGCTGAAATATTTTTCCGCCTGATCATGCCTCAAATGTGGCGACATGCTCTACCCGGGCTCGGTAACCAATGGTTAGTTTTGTTGAAAGATACCGCGCTGGTATCGCTTATCAGTGTGAATGATCTCATGCAGCAAACTAAAAGCATTGCCACACGCACTCAGGAACCCTTTACCTGGTATATGATTGTGGCGCTTATCTATCTGGCTATCACTCTGATCAGTCAGTTTATTCTAAAGAAAATTGAGATGCATACCACTCGCTTTGATCGGAGTGCTCCCTGATGCTTGAGTATATTCAACAAATTTTACCCGGTCTGCAAACCAGTCTAAGCCTGACCGTCACAGCGCTTTTTGTTGCTTTCATGATGTCCGTCCTGTTCACTATGGTTCTGACCATGAAACTGCCTGTACTGACACAACTGGTAAAAACCTACATTACTCTGTTTACCGGTACGCCTTTGTTGGTACAGTTCTTTCTGATTTATTACGGGCCTGGGCAGTTTTCATCCATAAAAACGTACCCGTGGCTTTGGCAATTACTGTCTGAGCCTTGGCTGTGCGCAATGGTAACGCTGGCGCTTAACAGTGCGGCATATTCTACTCTGCTATTCTATGGCGCAGTAAAAGCCATTCCTGCTGGTCAATGGCAATCCTGTCAAGCGTTGGGCATGTCTAAAGCACAATCTATGCAGATCCTGCTGCCCTATGCGTTTAAACGGGCGTTATCTTCCTATTCCAACGAAGTTGTATTGATTTTCAAGAGTACTTCTCTCGCAAGTACGATTACTTTGCTGGAAGTCATGGGATACAGTCAGCTTCTATTTGGCCGTAATTATGATGTGATGGTTTTTATGGCCGCAGGGGTGATTTATCTATGTGTCAACGGTATCCTGACTTTGCTGATGCGGATAATTGAACGCCGTGCACTTGCTTTTGAGCGCCATGACTAAACGGGATAGGGCGTCCTCTTTTGAAACCCCATCCCCACACATCCTTTCGTTATTCAGTGATGATTTAATACCAATAACGTTAAAACTTCGTAATGTTCGGTATGAGGAAACATATCAAACAACTGTGTCTTTTCTACACGATAATCAGCTAGTGCAGCAATGTCTTTCGCCATTGTCTGAGCATTACAGCTTGAATAAAGAATATAATCCGGTGCCATTTTACTGAGATAATCGCACAACACCTTACCAATTCCCCGACGAGGCGGATTGACCAAAACCAATTGCGGAATTTGATCTTTTGCTACAGCAAAATGTGTTGAGTCCAAAGCTTGAAACTCGATGTTTTCCAAACCCAGTGTTTTCGCCGAATCGCGGGCACAATCAATCGCTTCTGAGCTGATTTCAATGCCGGTTAAACAGGTATTTTTATCTGCGCAATGCAGACCAAAGCCCCCAACACCGCAGAATAGATCCCACATGCTACTGATTTTCAGTTCACGAACCCAACGCCCTGCTGTTGCATACAATTCAGAAGCCATTTTCGGGTTAGTCTGGAAAAAGCTATGTGGACGGATATAAAGAGGAATGCCATTGAACTGTTCTTTAAGCGCCTTTTGTTCAGTAAACAGAATCTCTTTTTCCCCCTCCAAAATCGCCATATGGATTGGCTGAATATTGGCAGAGATCACCGTAAGCTGTGGCAATTGCTCACGCAACCGGGGTAGAGCACGCTCCAGTTGAGCAATTTTTGTTTCAGAACGCAGTTACAAAACGCAACATCATTTCACCGCTATGACGGCTTTCTGTCAGCAACAAATATTTCAGTTCACCCCGTTTACGAGCAACGTTATACGGTGTCAACCCGGCACAAGCAATGAACGATTTAACAACATCGAATACAGGCTGAAAATGCGCTGGATAGAGGGGACAATGACACAGATCAACCGCCGTGCCATCACGATGCAACATGCCTAGCAATGGGCGTTCTACACTGCCACTGACGACCATTTTAGCTTTATTACGAAAGGCATCTTGTTGGCTGGCAATCGGAGGTAACCATTGCTTCACAATAGCTTGAGGTAATAACTGCTTTAAATTCTGCTGCTTATCTTCTAACTGCTGAGAATAGGGTTTTTCGAGCCACTGACAAGAGTGACAGTGCCCCGCAGAATAATGCGCACATTGCATTGTTGGATGACCGTGTTGAAAATATTAGTGCAAAGTAAAAGTCGGTGCCTTAACAGGAGCTTGTGACTCCTCTTCCTCTTCAATGTCACCCTCGATTTCGATATCACGATTAATATACAACAAGTTATTACTGTGAATTTCAAAAATCACACCCGCAATCTGCTCTTCGCTTTGTTGCAAGAAATGAGAAAACTGGGAAAAAGTCAGCCCGGCTGAAACAAGGAAAGATTGACACACCACCAATTTCGGTAAGTTTTCATCCTGAATATCAAGAAAAGCCTTGATTGTCAGCGAACTGGCATTAATCTGGCTTAGATTAGCCATCAAAGGAATAATGGCGGTTGGTTTAACTTCAGCCAACGCAGAAAACAAGATTACATTGTCCAACAGATCAATTTTAGCATCAAATAAACCATCAATATTCTGCATATGAGGGAGATGCAGCGCCTGGCATGAATCGCACTCAAAGTAGGAAATTTTGAGCTGATCCAACCACTCACGCAATACTGATAAGTCAGGAATGACAAGTGAACTCATCTAACAACCCCATACAACGGAAAATGAAAAAGCGCTATAGCTTACGAAATAATTCTTTATCGCGCTATCACCAATAACTGATAAATTATTTTTACTTACCGTTATCACTACCTTCTACCTTATTTTTGCTCTCTTTTTTATGATCAACTCCCAGAAAAGAGAGGCCATACACTGCACGCCAAATGATATTAACCGCAGCAGGAACCAAACAACCTATGCCGATGAAAATCATAACAACATGTGCTTCTGGCGTCATTAGTAAATCTGTTAAGATGACAATATCATTAATAGTCAAATATGCCAGGAGCAAGCCTAAAATGCCGACAATTTCTAGCAGGATAACCTGTTTTGGCATATCTGCCAATGAACTCATACTGCCTTGATGACTTTTCATCGTATCCTCTCTTAACAACCTGATGCGACATTATACTACCGGAAACACTGTTACCAAAATTGGTGTGATGAATTAGAACAAAAGACAATTTCTGCTTTTTTTTACCGATCAGTACAGGCATAGTAGCCATCAAATAAGCATGAGTAACACATCACACCGCATTATTTTAATATAACCAAGAGGAATTTATATGTTTACTGTGATTTTCGGTCGTCCTGGCTGCCCGTACTGTGTCCGCGCGAAAGAGCTGGCGGAACGACTGAAAGAGCAGCGTGATGACTTTGACTTCCGTTATGTTGATATTCACGCAGAAGGTATCACTAAAGCTGATCTGGAAAAAACAGTTGGTAAACCGGTAGAAACTGTCCCGCAAATTTTTGTTGATGAGAAACATATCGGTGGCTGCACTGACTTCGAAGCGTACGTAAAAGAACACCAATTGCTACAATAATCGAACTTCAATCGAACTTCTCGTTTTACTTTCGTTGCGGTGAAAACCGCGATTGATTATTAATCACAGTGGACTCGGTTGATTTGTGCAAAAAATGTTATTTTCATCAAATTGAAAAAAATTTGTTTTTTTTTCTTATCACGAAGAACTTTCTTGCCAAACCGTAGTCTGAATTAATGCCACTGCTTTTCTTTGATATCCCCATATTGAGGAACCCGATAGTCAATCCATTTTGGTTCAAGACTATCGGGTTTTTTTATTGTCTGAAGAGTATACCGTTCATAAACACATAACCGATCCTACAGATGATCAACCTATCAACCACCGGTACTATCAATGCGCTGCTCTAGAGATTATCATCATATATATCAATTATTTGCTTAGTTTTTGTCAGGATGACTGCCCGATATTTCCTTGACGGAAATATAAACCAAAAATAAATAACACCAACAATTAAGACAATTGCGCTTTACTCTCAGGTCAGCCGACTTTACTCTCTTGCGTCCGACTATCGTGATGTACATAAGTGACTATATGTGAGGCCCGATTTGTTAGAACAAATAAATCATGATCTGTTTACCTTTTTCAATGCTACGCCTGAATCATCACCAGCCATGATTGCAATGGCGACGTTCATTGCAAAGTACCTGGTTCTTATTTTCCCTCTAATATTGGCTAGTTTCTGGTTCTGGGGTTCAGAGCGTACTCGCCCTCATCATCGGGTTATGGTCAGCAAAACCACCATTGCCTTCTGTTTTGCTATGCTAACCTCATACTGTATCGGTTTACTTTGCCCTCACGACCGCCCGTTTGCAGAAGGTTTTGGTTATAACTTTCTTCCTCACGCGCCAACAACCTCATTTCCAAGTCATCATGGAACAACCGTCTTCACTTTCGCTTTATCCTTTTTATTCTGGTATAGGATTTGGCCGGGCTTATGCATGATGGCAATTGCACTGGCTATTGCATGGGCCAGAGTCTATTTAGGCGTTCACTGGCCGATGGATATGGTCGGGGCATTTATCGTCAGCTTAATGGGATGCACTTTTGCACAAATAATCTGGAGCCTGTTTGGTGAACGTTTACAAAAAAGATTGAACAGTCTGTACCAACATTGCTGCGCTTTTCCTATCCGTAAAGGCTGGATAAAAAGCTAGCAACATAAATGCAACTGAGTGACTTGAGATAAACGAACGCTATTTCAACCAAAGTCTTTTTATCAGAAATTATTTACAGGGCCTTCTGTCTATTTAGCATTTATTTGCGCTTAAATTCAACTCAGCGATTTTCATATAAATCAATAAATCTGTATAAATCACTATGTAAATAGATATATAACGAAAGAGATTATTAAAACTTGATCAAAGAATGGCTAGCACATCTTTCATTCATATTATTGATGCTATTAATCTATTATTCTGGTTTTATCTATATCTTTCACAAAGATACAAGCATTACATAAGAGATATCTATTTTTAAATCTGGTAATAAATTGATATTTATCAATTTATTACCCATTTACTCTATTTGCCATTTTCATTCATTAATATGTAAACAAATAGACAGAAAATAACAAAACATAAGAGAATAATAAGAGTTGAATAATGGGAAAATTGAGGTTATAATTTGACCTCATTAAAATTCGCAATATTTAAACAACAATTACACTAAATCTCGTAACATGATGACTTTTCGAGATGTATTCCGCATTTGAGACTATGATCACGGTACTATTCACTAAAAATCGCTATCTTGCCGCTATCAAAAGTCTGGTCTTAAAATTTCCAGACTTTCTTTCAAAAAAGAAAGTAAAGCGAAAATTTTGGCTTGTTAATTTAAAGCCCAATTTTCGACCAAGATGTTAATGTGGTAATAAAAACGTTTAAATAACCACCAGAGATATTTAAAAAATTTATTTTTTATAAAGAAAGAGTTAGGCCACATGTATTTGCATTTATTGCATACTTGCGGCATTGTAATTTCATTTTTTAATTTACCGCGTTATTCTCGGAGATAACTATGGATATGACTCAAACAGGTACGATCGCATCGCAGGCGACCAGCCCAAGCGATTATAAAACCTGGCGTAAATCAGATACAGTATGGATGCTTGGCTTATATGGTACTGCGATTGGTGCCGGTGTATTATTCTTACCCATCAACGCCGGTATTGGTGGCCTACTACCTCTTTTAGTAATGGCACTACTGGCTTTCCCAATGACTTTCTTCGCCCACCGCGGGATGTGTCGTTTCGTTCTATCCGGTAAAAACCCTGGCGAAGATATTACCGAAGTCGTAGAAGAGCACTTTGGCAACCTGGCAGGTAAACTTATCACCCTGCTCTACTTCTTCGCTATCTACCCGATTCTCTTAGTTTACAGCGTTGCTATTACCAACACCGTAGACAGCTTTATTGTTCACCAATTACATTTGCCATCACCTCCCCGTGCCCTGCTGGCTCTGATCCTAATTATTGGTGTAATGACCATCATCCGTTTTGGTGAACAGGCTATTGTTAAGGCAATGAGCGTGCTGGTATTCCCATTTGTTGCCGTTTTGATGCTATTGGCGTTTTATCTGATCCCTAACTGGAATACCACAATCTTCGAAAACATCAGCGTTTCTGCATCGAGTGCAAGCCATGGGCTACTCATTACTCTATGGCTAGCGATCCCAGTAATGGTGTTCTCCTTCAACCACTCGCCAATTATCTCGGCGTTTGCTGTGGCAAAACGTGGAGAATATGGTGAACATGCTGAGAAAAAATGCTCCCGCATTCTGGCTTACGCTCATATCATGATGGTTGTAACCGTGATGTTCTTTGTATTCAGCTGTGTATTGAGCCTGTCTCCAGAAAATCTGGCAGAAGCCAAAGCACAAAATATTTCTATTCTGTCTTATCTGGCTAACCACTTTAATACACCAGTGGTTGCCTACATTGCTCCGTTTATTGCATTCATCGCAATTACCAAATCTTTCCTGGGCCATTATCTGGGTGCACGTGAAGGTTTTAATGGTATCGTGGTTAAAACATTGCGTGACCAAGGTAAAACTATTGAGCCTAAAAAGCTGAATCGAATCACTTCCATTTTCATGTTAGTAACGACTTGGATTGTCGCTACTCTGAACCCAAGTATTTTGGAAATGATCGAAAGATTAGGTGGTCCTATTATCGCAATGTTGCTGTTCATTATGCCAATGTATGCAATCAGCAAAGTTCCTGCAATGCGCAAATATAGCGGCAAACTGAGTAATCTGTTTGTCGTCTTTATGGGGTTAGTTGCTATCTCTGCTGTCCTCTACTCACTGTTTGCATAATAAACATTTGGTTGCTGTTCTCTTCAAGCGGACAGCAACCGAATAATGACATGAGCTAGCTAGCGGAAAAATTTAAACTACACTATCCACTTCACCCAATCCCCCTGCTGTTCATCATATTGCCACAAATCGTCTTCGTTAAAATATCCACGTTCGTCTATTGGTACCCCCTGCTGTTCTTCTTCGTCCCATTGTTGCCGCAACTTATCTGTCAGGATATAAGGCGTCTTGGTCGCAATCTCTCCAGTAAAAGGAAATCTATTGCCAGTCTCCTCAAGACGGATAAACCTGGCATCGGTAGAAATATTAGAGATAACTACAGCCTCAGTTGCTGAAGGAAAGAGAATATAACCGTTAATCAGCGGGAAATATCGTGGCAAACCCGGCTTATACGGTGGTGGAATGATATCAACGGCGTTCCACATAAGAAGATAATCTAACCCCTCATCGTTATTAGGCCCCATTGGATAACCTTGGTAAAAATAACGATTATGAATTGAATAATTACCCGTCAATACATATGCAATATAAAAATAGTAACTAATCAGATCTACTTCTTCTGTTCTGAACGTACCGAATATTGAATGTAAAGGAAATGTTCCCATGCCACCAAGGAGACCAAGAACCTCATACTGTTCATCATGACCATATTGATCAATATATTTCCCCGTCTTGATTTTCGACACCTGCATATCTGTCAAAATATTATCTCGTCCATTACTTGGATTGAATCTATATCGACCATAAAGAAAGTGCAGACTATCCTCATAAATGTAAGTAAATTGCTCCTGATTAAGCTTATAGAGAGGATTAGGTTTATCCGTCCACCGTTTGTCATCACCTAAATTATTGCGATTTCCAAAACGAATAGAAAGCGCTAACGGATCAAGATATGACATATAACCACCTTTTTATCATAGAATAGTGAGCCTATGCGCCCATTAAAAAACGATAATTATTTTCCCAACAACGGTTTAACACTATATTGTCATACCAATTTATAACAACCTCTCCAGTATTATCTAAAATGTGTACTATACCCGTTATCTTTCGAGTTGCCTCTTTGTTGACTGCGCTCACTCACCCCGCTCACATAGTTCGCTATGCTCCCGGGGATTCATTCCCTTGCCGTCGCGATACATCTTGAAATCCATAGAGTATATGTTCATATTCAATAGAATAATGAATTCTAATTATTTTATTTCTAATAACATTAATTTATTGACAAATATAAAATTACTCTAACACAATTTAACCTTAATATTGAAATAGTTAGTTATATTGCTATTTTATACACCATTGAGTTTTTTAAATAATAGACGAACACTTCATAAAGAAAAGTTTTTTTTATAAAAAACACATGCAATATCTCATTTACATTAATATTCATATAAATTTCAAACAAATAAATTAACCATATTTATTTACAATAATCAAAAATATAATTTAAAATTTTAATTATCAAACTAATCATTCAAAATACATAAATTACCAATAACATTTTAATTTAATATAATTATATGAAATATAAAAAATTCCAGTTATTTTATATTTCTCACATCAACAATATATTTTCTATTTTTTAATAAAATGACTTCATATATCAGGCAATTACATTATTTTTTCAAATTTATTTGACAACCTCTAAATGGCACCTATAGTTATATGTGTTAGAGAAAATGTTATATGCCAATTAAAAACGTTAACTGTCCTATATTTTTAGCGCAAAAAAAATTTCTTATGTAAATTGCTTTTATAGTAGAAGTACCAACCACCTTATATTTCTCAAACGGACGGTTTTCCGTTCTTTATTCTGAGATAATATAGGCTTATTTATCAATTAATTACATTATATTTTGGAGTTTATATTATGATTAATGACATGCATCCCTCTTTAATAAAAGATAAAGATATAGTAGATGACGTAATGCTACGTAGCTGTAAAATCATTGCAATGAAAGTTATGCCAGACAAAGTTATGCAAGTTATGGTGACTGTATTAATGCATGATGGCACATGTGAAGAAATGCTTTTGAAATGGAATCTACTAGACAATAGAGGCATGGCAATTTATAAAGTCCTGATGGAAGCGCTTTGCGCTAAGAAAGATGTGAAAATAGCCACCGTAGGAAAAGTTGGTCCTCTCGGCTGCGATTACATTAATTGCGTAGAAATCTCTATGTAAAATAATTTCTTGTTGAAATGCTTGGGCCAAATAATAGACTCCTAATAAACTCAATCTGATTGAAGCGATCTCATTGATCGCAAAATACAGTACTGTTGTGATAGGAATTTGGCACAACATTTCTCTGGTATAATGAAGCTGACTTTTATACCCAATGGATTTCAAGATGCATCGCGGCGGCAAGGGAGCGAATCCCCGGGAGCATAGCAAACTATGTGACCGGGGTGAGTGAGTGCAGCCAACAAAGAAGCAACTTGAAAGATGACGGGTATATAACGGCACATTCTACCCTATCTAAGGCAGAGCGTAATATTAACGCTCTGCCTACCATAGCTACATTTAATAAAAAACAGAAACTCACAAAAATAACAGATAACAAGCTTTCAATAAATTAAATTTAATTAACCTAGTTATCTATTTTACATAAAAAATATCAATGAATTATTATCAAAGTTCAATTTCACTCAAAAAATTTCTTTTAGAAATTATTTTTAAAATAGCACATACCATCTACTCAATCTTTAAAAACAGGGCAGAATAACGTCTCTTTATTACACACAGGGAATACTTAACAACATATGTAATTACATCAATAATATTTCCATATTGTAATTATTAATTAAATATCATACATCTAGGTATTATTAAATCTAAAATAGATTTAAATAAATTAATCTCAAAGATTGCAGTCATATATCTCCATGCGAAATACTATAGGATAAAAATAATTTCATAATGTTTTATTTAAACATCAACTAGAAAATTAAAATTTAAATCATTCACCACATACTACCAGTACGTTTCAATTCCTGCCGCCCCTTCCGTACCTATACTCTATTAATAAGAATATCCTGCATAAATAATTCCCACTGGAATAGACTGTTAATTTCTCCATTTCAACGACAGAAAATAAATATCAATATTATTTTTTGATTAGAGTAATGCATTTGATTATTATAACCATTTAGAGGAAATATATTATTGGCGACTTTTTAACAGCATCAATAATTATATAATACAGATAAACTTTTAATATAGATTACAATTACCAATTACCTTATATTTATTCGGCGGACAAATGATTGCTCCGCACATTTTAGCAAAATTTCTATTTTTAAATTACGTTAAATTAAAAGGTTAACACGATGAACTATACAAATCCTTCTTCTAATGAAGCGGTAACAGAGAATAAACCTGAACAAACTTCTCCAAACCCTAATTACTATTTCGCTGTTGGTACAGTAACTTCAGTTCAGGCTGCACCTGATCAAAACCAATTGCAAGTAACTGTCACTATGCAATTCCCTAACGGCAAATTTAACTATCTGTTATGGTGGAATGCTCAGGACTATAGAGGTTCAGCGCTGTATCATCTTCTTCTGAACGCTTGCAGTAATAACAAACGTGTAAATATCACTTCTTCATCAGCGGTTTCTCCTGGTGGTTACAATTATATCTACAACGCAACATTATTGGCTTCTTAATATAAAGTCATAAATTGCTAAATAGCTCCACCTAATTCCTTATTGTTAAAATATAAATTGGGTGTAGCATTTATCTGGTAGAATAAAGCTAATGTTGAGTAAAAGCTAAAAACATTTCCTACCATATACTCCCCTCTCCAGGTAGAGCCTTGACCACAGGGTTCTGCCTGTTTTAGCAACACCGCTTTAAATTTACCGCAATGTATTATTTCAATAATACTATCTTAATGTCATTAATCTATATTCAATGACTTTAAAAGTTAGTTTAAATAGAAAATAAAACCCTACAAGAATAATAAAAAGATAATAGTAGACTTAAAATTAACCACAATAAATTTATTGATAATACATTTAACATATCTAACAATAACATATTAAAACAATTGTATTATACCCGTTATCCTTCAAGTTGCCTCTTTGTTGGCTGCGCTCGCTCACCCCGGTCACATAGTTTGCTATGCTCCCGGGGATTCACTCCCTTGCCGTCGCGATGCATCTTGAAATCCATTGGGTATAAATCCATTTTTGAACGTTAATATTTCAATTTATCACAAATTAGTTTTATATCTAATATTACCTATAAAATACTAAATAACCAAATTAAACCCCATTTTCTTGACAAATATCAATAACGCTTACTACTATTTTTAATGCTGGAATATCTATTTTTCTCTCATTCATTACTCTTCATAATAGGTGATAAAATGTCAGAAGAAAGCCAACGTATTAAAAAGCCATCCTCAGGTTATGCAACAGATCATTTCTACGATGGAGAATGGCATAGGGCCGTCAAATTTGTTGAGGGCAGTGTTGAATTTTTTGATGTTTACGATGTTATCTTCGAGGGGATTACTTACCAATCTCCACCAATTTTAGTCGCTGAGAACCTCATTATTGTTCCCATAGCAAAAGATGAAGTTGCCTGGAACAGTAAAATAGAAATATATGGAGCTATTGGCACTGGAGAAAGTGAAAAGATTTTTTCTGACGGGGATGCTGTCCGACCTTTTGCCGGTGAACTTGATGTTTCAAATCCTCAGGAACCTCTTGTTATTTTCGGCGGCGGTAATGTTAGTCGTTTTCCCAATTACACAGCCAGCGTCAATGGGGTTGAATATGGTGGTTTAATTATAGATCCAGAAAAGAATTCACTATCCTTATTGCGCCCCATCGAAGATGGAAAACTAATGGTATTTGGCAAAACTGAAACTGGCAAAAATGTCATTGTTTTTCAAATAGAAACTGAAGGTGAAAATAAACCACTTAACGGATGGGTAGAGTTTCATGACGTAGCAACCTGTATTCTATTCAGAAATGGCGATTTAACAGGATTCGCTACTAGCTATGAACTCCGATATGAAGGAACATCAACCCGCAACTATCGAGGTTTATCACCTACGCATATTCGTTACGAAAATATCGGCCATCATGTTAGAACTGAGATCGAATTATGGGCTTACTGGCAAGATAAACCTGATGGTGTCTTGTTATTCAAAGGCCGGTACAACGGATCTGCTGTAAAAAACAACAAACGTTGCTCTCTAGATGGAAAAAAATAAGTGTAAAGCGTGCGCGGCAAAATGCCGCGCCCTAAATCAAAAAAATATAACGCCAGCCAACCTACCACATAAACCGTAGATTGACGTCAAATCAACCCAAAATCGCCTTAAACCAACCACTCACTTTCATCACAATCAAATCCCAAATACGGCTAAAAAAGCGACCTTCCTCTACCGCCTCTTTAACCACCAAAGGGCGTTGTTCAATTACCTTATCCCCTAATTGGAAATTAATCACACCAACAACCTGATTTTTCGTCAAAGGCGCTGTTAACGGAGTTTGATTTAATGTGTAACTGGCTTTCAGATTTTTTAACTGCCCACGAGGAATAGTGATCGCCGCATCTTTTTCCACGCCAAGAGCAACATCTGAGCGCTTGCCATACCAAACTTTTTGCGAAACAAACGGCTCGCTAGCTTTGATGGGCGTCACTGTTTCATAAAAACGGAGTCCCCATGCAAGTAATTTTTCACTTTCAGCGAAACGAATCCGATCACTTGGTGCTCCTAGCACAACAGAAATCAGCCGCATGGGTCCCTCCGTCGCTGAAGCAACCAAGTTATAACCGGCACCTCTGGTATATCCTGTTTTCACACCATCGACATTCATATTTTTATTCCACAGCAATCGGTTACGGTTAGGCTGTTGGATTTTATTAAAGGTGAATGTTTTCTCTTTATGCAGAGCATACTCATCAGGAACATCACGGATCATGGCCTGACTCAATACCGCCATATCACGAGCAGTACTGAATTGGCCCTCAGCATCCAATCCATGAACCGTACGAAAATGGGTGTTAGTCAACCCAAGTGCTTTCGCATAATTATTCATCAGACTAACAAATACATCCTGACTACCTGCCACATAATCAGCTAAAGCAATGCTGGCATCATTGCCAGACTGAACAACAACACCATGATTCAGATCGATCACTTTTACCCTGTCACCGGGTTTAAGAAACATGAGAGAAGAACCTTTCAGTATGGGATTTCCCGTCGCCCAGGCATCCTTTCCCACAGTAACAATATCTTCCGGCGTGATTTTTCCCGCTTTTATCGCCTGACCAACAACATAACTGGTCATAATTTTTGTCAGACTGGCTGGATCAAGCCGCTCATCGGGATTACCCGCCGCCAGAATTTTACCGCTGTCATAATCCATTAACACATAAGCTCTAGCGTCCACTGGCGGAACGACAGGTTCATCCGATGCATCAACACGGGCACTTACCATTGATGCCACTGTCAGCACCGCAGCAACACATTTCATCGTCATCGCCAAACTTTTCTTCATCATCGTTCCCCTTTACTTAATTAGAAAAAATGTCAAATTCTTATACCCTATGGATTTCAAGATGCATCACGGCGGCAAGGGAGCGAATCCCCGGGAGCATAGATAACGATGTGACCGGGGTGAGTGAGTGCAGCCAACAAAGAGGCAACTTGAAAGATGACGGGTATATTAATATAAAATGTTGTACGACAAAAAACCAACATAAATAGGATAAAGATTGTGCTGATTATGGGTTTTCATTTAATCTAATAGAGCGTTATTGGTAGCAAATAACAGACTTTCATATTATCCCGATTCAAGGAGAAGCCATGCTGACCATTTGGGGCCGTAAAAACTCTTCCAATGTAAAAAAAGTGCTCTGGTGTCTGAAAGAACTCAATGTGCCGTATAATCAGGTAGATATTGGCGGTAAATTTGGCAAACTGGATGACCCACAATATCTGAAAATGAATCCGAATGGAAAAATCCCTTGTTTACAGGAGGGCGATTTTATTTTGTGGGAATCCAACGCCATTGTGCGTTATCTTGCAGCAAAATTTGGTAAAGATGTCCTTTATCCGCAAGATCTACAAGAAAGAGCAAATGCAGATAAATGGATGGATTGGGTTGGTTCACATCTGTTTCCTCATATCAAACAACTTATGATAGGTTTTATTCGCACACCGGAAGCAGAGCGTGATCAAAAACAAATAGAACAAACCCAAGCTGAAATCGAAAAACTGATGGAAGTACTCGATAATACCCTAGCAGAGCAGAAATATCTTTCTGGCGATAAATTTGGCATGGCTGATATTGCGTTAGGCCCCATGATTTATCCTTGGCTTAATATTCCTATCAAACGTCCATCTCTGCCAAATATTGAACGCTGGTATCAGTTAATGGCAGAAAGACCAGCGTTCAAAGAAATTGTCATGATTGAGTTAAGTTGAGAAAAATCAGCTCATTGGCATCCATCTAGGATCGGGATATTGATACTTAAATCCTAACTCCTGACAAATACGGCTGCCATCAACAATTCTGCTTCCCATCTGAGTTTCTTCTCTGAAAAACTCAGGTGGAACTAAATCAAGCTGATTACTGGCCTTGGGGTAAAATTCAGCTTTGGTCGGGTGAACAGGCGCACATAAATTATAAATATGCCCGCCTTCAGTCCTCTGAATTAATAGATTAATGGCTGAAATAACATCATCCTGATGAACTAAATTGACCGGCTGATTCCTCCCTTTAACTCCCTTTTTCCCCGCCAGAAAACGCCCGGCATGACGACCACTGCCGACCAAACCGGCTAAACGCAAAATATCAACAGAAATATTTGGCAGTTTGTGCAACCAATTCTCTAATTCAACCAATGCCTGAGCGGAAAGTGTTTCGGGGCAAAAAGGCGCATCTTCATTGAGATTGCCAGCAACAAAACCATAAACAGAAGTAGAACTGGTGAAAATAATCCTTGGCACAGAATATGAGAGAGCCGTATCGACAATTAACTGAACTGCCCTAACATAGTTATAACTGCCACCCGCAGTGTGGCTTGCCGGTAAAGTGATGATCAGCACATCAGCTACCATCAGTTGCTCTAAATCATCAAGCGCGCAATTGATCTGAGGTTCCAGTTGTAACAAATAACATTCGATACCAGACATACGTGCTGCCTCTACACCATCTGGCGTCGTTTTGCTGCCAACAACCTGCATACCACTGCGACTCAATGCTTTGGCTAATGGCATCCCCAACCAACCCAGACCGATAATGGAAACTTTTTTCATCACCCCCCCTTCTATGCCTGATATTACTTTGATTATGCAAACAATTCGAACATTAAGCCACTGTTATTATTGATACTGTATTTCTCCCATAGAAAACAATATTTCAAGTAAAAACAAAACATTATTACAATATAAATTTACTGCTAAAAAAATAGATTGCTTTTAGTCCATCAAATCGTATAGGTTGAATAGCAAGCAAAAAATTTAACCTCTGTTGGTCAGTGAATAAAAGTAACAACCGGCAGCAAACAGCCACCAATAGCAATAATAAATAAAGAGAAACCATGATGATCCGCATTCAATTTAGCCATTACCACCATCATCATCCTGATTAGTCTTTCAGGCGGTTGTGTGCTGGAAGACGTTTAACGGGTCTTCCGGTGGCATGAATGCGATAAAAACCCCCGGAAGGATCCTTCCGGGGGTTTTTTTATGTTTCCGATTTTAAGTGGGGATAAAAATGTTAGATAAATCACGTTTACGTATCGCAATGCAGAAATCAGGCCGATTAAGCGAAGATTCACGAGAATTACTGGCTCGCTGTGGTATTAAAATTAATCTGCAACAACAGCGCCTAATTGCATTCGCGGAAAATATGCCAATTGATATCTTGCGGGTACGTGATGACGATATTCCAGGGCTGATTATGGATGGCGTCGTCGATCTGGGGATTATCGGTGAAAATGTGCTGGAAGAGGAGCTATTAAGCCGTCGCGCTCAAGGAGAAAATCCTCGTTATTTCACCTTACGCCGTCTGGATTTCGGTACTTGTCACCTTTCACTGGCAGCGCCTCTAGACTACAACTATACCGGCGTCGAATGTTTACAAAATGCCCGTATCGCAACCTCTTACCCTCACCTACTAAAACGTTATCTCGATCAGAAAAAAATCCACTTTAAATCCTGTCTGCTCAATGGCTCAGTTGAAGTTGCTCCCCGTGCCGGGTTAGCTGATGCCATCTGTGATCTGGTTTCAACTGGCGCGACACTGGAAGCGAATGGTCTGCGGGAAGTAGAAATTATCTACCGTTCCAAAGCCTGTCTTATTCAACGTGATGGTGAAATGCCCGCCGATAAACAGCAATTGATTGAGAAACTGTTGACCCGCATTCAGGGGGTGATTCAGGCCCGTGAATCCAAATACATCATGTTGCACGCACCAAGTGCAAAACTTGAAGAAGTGATTGCTCTGCTACCAGGGGCGGAACGTCCAACGATTCTACCGCTGGTGGGAGATCAGAACCGCGTTGCCATGCATATGGTAAGCAGTGAAACACTGTTTTGGGAAACGATGGAGAAACTTAAATCCCTTGGTGCCAGCTCCATTTTAGTATTGCCGATTGAAAAGATGATGGAGTAAACGAAAATGACTGACCATTTCGATACCCTGATCCGTTGGCAGGAATGCCATGATGAACAGCAAAACGCTTTACTGACACGCCCTGCAATTTCAGCTTCCGTAGAAATCTCCCGTGCAGTGGAGCAAATTCTGCATGCGGTAAAAGAGTTCGGCGATCACACTCTGCGTGAATTCAGCCGCCGTTTCGACAAAACGGTTATTGAAAATATCCGTATTTCGCCGGAAGAGATAGCCGCCGCAGAAAACAGTCTGAATAATGACATTAAACAGGCAATGCAGCAGGCAATGAATAATATCCGCGTTTTCCACGAAGCGCAGAAGCCGATAAAGATCGAAGTAGAAACCCAACCAGGAGTCTATTGTCAACAAGTAACACGGCCTATTGATTCGGTTGGGCTTTATATCCCCGCGGGTTCTGCACCATTACTTTCTACCGTTTTGATGCTCGGAACACCTGCTCAAATAGCAGGCTGCCATAAAGTTGTACTTTGTTCTCCACCACCGATTGCCAATGAAATTCTCTATGCAGCCACGCTGTGTGGAATTACGGAAATATTCCAAATTGGTGGCGCTCAAGCCATTGCCGCTATGGCATTTGGAACAGAATCCGTCCCCAAAGTAGATAAGATTTTTGGTCCGGGTAACGCTTATGTTACCGAAGCCAAAAGACAAGTTAGTCAGCGCGTAGATGGTGCCGCCATTGATATGCCTGCTGGCCCATCGGAACTGCTTATTATCGCCGATGCGGGAGCAAACCCCGTCTTTGTGGCTGCCGATTTACTCTCACAAGCAGAACATGGCCCTGACTCACAAGTGATATTGGTTACACCTGATGAAGCGTTAGCCAAAAAAGTGATAGCGGAAATCGAAAAACAGCTTACCCTACTTTCCCGCAATCAAATTGCCACCAAGGCATTAGCGCACAGCCGAATTATTGTGGCAACAAGCCTGCAACAATGTGTGGAAATCAGCAACCGTTATGGCCCAGAGCACCTGATTATTCAAACTCGTCAACCAGAACAACTGGTTGAAAAAATCACTAGCGCCGGTTCCATTTTCCTCGGTGACTGGTCGCCGGAATCTGCGGGAGATTACGCATCAGGAACCAATCACGTATTACCAACTTATGGCTACACCTCAACCTATTCCAGCCTTGGTCTGGCGGATTTCCTAAAGCGTATGACAATTCAGCAACTGACACCACAAGGGCTGCTGAACTTATCTCAGACCATTGAAACACTGGCGCAAGCAGAACAACTGACCGCTCATAAAAACGCGGTCACTTTACGTGTGGCGGCGCTGAATATTGCCGGTCAAGGGGTGAATATGAATAACATTTTTGATGCCACTCTGTTGGCACGAGAAAATATCCGCAAATTAACACCTTATATGTCTGCTCGTCGCCTTGGCGGCAAGGGTGATGTTTGGTTAAATGCCAACGAATACCCACTAGCCCCTGATTTCCAATGCACTGAACAAACATTAAACCGTTATCCTGACTGCCAGCCAGCCTCGGTTATCCGCCGTTATGCCGCCTATGCAGGCTTACAACCTGAGCAAGTACTAGCCTGCCGTGGTGCTGATGAATCCATTGAACTTTTAATCCGCGTATTTTGTGAACCCGGACAAGATGTGGTGCTGTTTTGCCCTCCGACTTATGGTATGTACAGTGTCAGCGCTGAAACTTTTGGTGTCGAACAAAAGAAAATTACCGCACTGGAAAATTGGCAACTGGATATCGAAGCGATCGAAAATAACCTCGATCGGGTAAAATTAATCTATATCTGTAGCCCTAATAACCCAACAGGAAACACAATAAATCCTGATTCATTGCGTAAAATTCTGGAACTAACCGCCAATCGTGCCATTGTCACTATCGATGAAGCCTATATTGAATTTTGCCCGGAAAATAGTATCGCAAGCTGGCTAAAAAACTATCCAAATTTAGTCATTTTGCGAACCCTCTCGAAAGCTTTTGCTTTAGCCGGTCTACGCTGTGGATTTACTCTCGCATCTGTGGATATCATCACTCTATTGTTAAAAGTGATTGCACCTTACCCGCTTTCCATTCCTGTTGCGGATATTGCAGCACAGGCACTGACAGCAGAAGGTATCGCAATTATGCAAAAACGTGTCGTTGAGATCAGGGAAAACCGCAATGACTTGCAACAGGCGCTGAATAAATTAGCCATCGTTGAAAAAGTATTCCCCAGTGAAACCAACTATATATTGGTGAAATTCCATGACGCAGAGACTGTTTTCAAAACATTATGGCATCAAGGCATCATCCTGCGCGACCAACGCAAACAGCCCGGTTTAGAGGGTTGCCTGCGGATCACCATCGGCAGTCGTAAAGAGTGTGAGCAGGTGGTTGAAGCCATCAGCGCCCTTTCCACTGTAAATGAACAACCAAAGGAGACAGCAAACTGATGAACCAGAAACTCCTTTTTATTGATCGGGATGGGACGCTGATCACTGAGCCGCCAACAGATTTTCAAGTTGATCGTTTGGATAAACTGGCACTGGAAACCGAGGTTATTCCTGCTCTGCTTGCCCTGCAAAAATCGGGGTTCAGGCTGATTATGATCACCAATCAGGATGGTCTTGGCACAGATAGTTTTCCATTAGAACAATTTGAACCGCCACATAACCTGATGATGCAGATTTTCAGTTCTCAAGGCATCAATTTTGATGAAGTTTTAATCTGCCCTCACAAACCAGAAGAGAACTGTCATTGCCGTAAGCCAAAAATCAAACTAGTGGAAAAATATCTGGCAGAAGGCTTGATGGATACCACTAACAGCTATGTGATTGGTGACCGAGAAACCGATCTGCAACTGGCCAAAAATATGGGCATTCAGGGGTTACGTTATCATCCGAAAAACCTCGGCTGGTCCGCCATCAGTGAACAACTAACCCGTCAAGACCGTCACGCTCATGTTCAACGTGTCACTAAAGAGACATCCATCAACATTAACGTTTGGCTTGATCATGAAGGTGGCAGCCATATCAATACCGGTGTCGGGTTCTTTGACCATATGTTAGATCAGATTGCTACCCACGGTGGCTTCCGCATGCATGTTCAGGTTAAAGGCGATCTCTGTATTGATGATCACCATACCGTTGAAGATACCGGTCTGGCATTGGGGGAAGCATTGAAACTGGCTTTGGGAGATAAACGAGGCATCTGTCGCTTTGGTTTTGTGTTGCCAATGGATGAATGCCTTGCCCGCTGTGCTCTCGATATTTCTGGTCGCCCTCATCTGGAATATAAAGCTGAATTCAAACACCAACGAGTGGGTGATCTGAGTACTGAAATGATTGAGCACTTCTTTCGTTCACTCTCTTATTCCATGGCTTGTACACTGCATCTGAAAACGAAAGGCAGCAACGATCATCACAGAGCAGAAAGCCTGTTTAAAGCCTTTGGCCGAACACTACGTCAGGCAATTCGGGTAGAAGGCGATACATTGCCTAGTTCCAAAGGGGTTCTGTGATGAAAGTCGTCATTCTTGATACTGGCTGCGCTAACTTGTCATCGGTAGCTTATGCCATCCGAAAATTAGGTTATCAACCTGAAATCAGTCAGGAAACAACAACGATTCTGGCAGCAGATAAATTACTTTTGCCTGGCGTCGGCACTGCCAGTGCCGCAATGGATCAATTGAAACAACGGGAACTTATACCGTTAATTAAAGTACTCAGCCAGCCTGTGTTAGGTATTTGCCTTGGCATGCAGCTATTCGCTGCCACCAGCGAAGAAAGCGATAATGTTGCAGGTGATAATGTCACCCTACTCGAAGTTATTGCTTCCCCCGTCCAAAAAATGGCTGCTCATGGGCTTCCATTACCACACATGGGCTGGAACCAAGTTCTGCCAAAAGCCGGGCACCCGCTATTCCGTGGTATTGAAGACCATGCCTATTTTTATTTTGTCCATAACTACGCGATCCCGCTGAATACCTACACCATTGCGCAAACTGAATATGGCAATATTTTCAGCAGCGCAATCGCCAAAGATAACTTCTTCGGCGTGCAATTTCACCCTGAACGTTCTGGTATCGCCGGAGCCAGACTATTAAAGAATTTTCTGGAGATGTAAGCACAATGATCATACCCGCATTAGATTTGATAGATGGCAAAGTAGTACGGTTACATCAAGGGGATTATGCTCAACAACGGGATTATCAACACGATCCTTTGTCCCACTTTCAACAATATGAACAACAGGGGGCAAAATTGCTCCATCTGGTCGACCTAACTGGCGCTAAAGATCCATCCGCCCGCCAGATCCCTTTACTGCGCAAATTACTTGCAGCAGTTTCTATACCTGTTCAGGTTGGCGGCGGCATCCGTACAGAAGAAGATGTGAAAACATTGCTTGATGCGGGAGCAAACCGGATAGTGATTGGCTCTATCGCGATAAAACAACCAGCACTCGTTACCCAATGGTTTAAACGTTATGGTGCGGAAAATATTGTGCTGGCGCTGGATGTCCGTATCAATGATACAGGCATGAAACAGGTTGCCATCAATGGCTGGCAGGAGAACTCCTCCGTCACTCTGGAACAGGTTATTGAGCAATATCTGCCTTGCGGGTTGAAATATGTACTGTGTACAGATATCTCCCGCGATGGCACGCTAACTGGCTCAAATGTCGAATTATATCGGGCAATTTGCCAATACTATCCACAAATCGCATTTCAGGCTTCGGGGGGCATCGGCACGTTAAATGATATTGCTTCTCTGCCAGCCAGCGGTGTAGCTGGGGTTATTATTGGTCGTGCATTACTTGATGAGAAATTTACCCTGACGGAGGCAATTCAATGCTGGCAAAACGCATAATTCCTTGCCTTGATGTTCGTGACGGGCAAGTGGTTAAAGGCATTCAGTTTCGTCATCACGAAATTATCGGCGATATTGTGCCACTTGCCCAACGTTATGCAACAGAAGGTGCAGATGAACTGGTTTTCTACGATATCACCGCCTCATCTGATGGACGGGTAGTCGATAAAAGTTGGGTCGCCAAAGTTGCGGAGGTGATTGATATTCCCTTTTGTGTCGCTGGTGGTATTAAAACTGTCGAAGATGCAGGGCAAATCCTCTCATTTGGGGCAGATAAAATCTCTATCAACTCCCCTGCACTGGCTAATCCAACCTTAATTACTCGTTTGGCCGATCGTTATGGTGTTCAATGCATTGTCGTCGGGATTGACACCTGGTTTGATGAAAGTACGGGTCGTTATCAGGTTTATCAGTTTACCGGTGATGAAAAACGCACAAAAGCCACTCAATGGCAAACCCTCGATTGGGTAAAAGAAGCGCAACGTCGTGGTGCAGGTGAAATCGTACTCAATATGATGAATCAGGATGGTGTCCGCAATGGCTACGATCTGACGCAACTAAAACAGGTGCGTGACGTTTGTCATGTTCCTCTCATTGCCTCTGGTGGTGCAGGCGCACCAGAACACTTTCTTGATGCCTTTAAACAGGCAAATGTCGATGGTGCACTCGCTGCATCTGTATTCCATAAACACATTATTAATATCGGTGAATTAAAACAGTACCTTTTACAACAAGGCGTGGAGATAAGAACTTGCTAACCACACAACAAATCGAAAAACTGGATTGGGAAAAAGTCGCTTATATGATGCCGGTTATTGTGCAACATGCTATATCCGGCGATGTCCTAATGATGGGTTATATGGATAAAGAAGCTCTGAATATCACTATCAGCTCAGGCAAAATCACTTTCTTTTCCCGCAGTAAACAACGTCTATGGACCAAAGGAGAAAACTCCGGCCATTTTCTTAATTTGGTCAATATCTATCCTGATTGTGACAATGATGCCCTGTTGGCATTCGCAGACCCAATCGGCCCTACCTGCCACTTTGGAACACACAGTTGCTTTGCTCCGGCACAAACTGAATGGGGATTTCTCTATCAGCTTGAAAAATTGCTGGCAAGTCGCAAAACAGCCGATCCTGACCATTCATATACAGCGAAGTTATATGCCAGCGGTACTAAACGAATCGCTCAGAAAGTGGGTGAAGAAGGGTTAGAAACCGCTTTAGCCGCGGCAGTGAATAATAGAGAAGAGCTAACGAATGAAGCAGCAGATCTGATGTATCACCTGATGGTTCTATTACAGGATCAAGAGCTGGATCTGAGTTGTGTCATTCGTCGATTACGGGAAAGATGATATACCCGTCATCTTTCAAGCTGCCTCTTTGTTGGCTGCACTCACTCACCCCGGTCACATAGTTTGCTATGCTCCCGGGGATTCGCTCCCTTGCCGCCGCGATGCATCTTGAAATCCATTGGATATATACCCGTGATCCACCGCGCTTTTCCGGTAGATAAAAAGGCAAAAACCAATCATACGAAAAACGACTATCAGGCGACGTAGACGTCTACGTCGCCTTTTTGACAGCTCCCCGCCCAATTAGGCATAGGTATCTACACGAAATGAACGTTTATAAATCACATGGCCGCTTTGAAGATCGAAACAATTTCTTCATGGGTAGCTTGAGTGGGATTAGTCAAACAACATATATCTTTCAAGGCATTAGTTGCTAACTCTGGTAAATCTTCTAATTTGACATTCAGTTCCGCTAGACCCGACGGAATACCAATATCTTTTGACAATTTACGAATTTCAGCAATACATGCCGCAGCGCCTTGCTGATCATTCATAGCGCTTACATCTACCCCCATCGCAGCGGCAATATCTTTCAAACGACCCGCAACGGCTTTGGCGTTGAACTCTTGAACGTGCGGTAATAAAACAGCATTACATATACCGTGTGGTAAATCATAAATACCGCCCAATTGGTGAGACATGGCGTGAACATATCCCAGCAATGCACTATTAAACGCCATCCCTGCCAAGAATTGTGCATAAGCCATGTTTTCACGTGCTTCTATATTGCTCCCATCTGCAACTGCTTGGCGTAAAGAGTGACTAATCATTGAGATTGCTTTCAATGCACAAGCATCCGTTATTGGGCTAGCTTCAGGAGAAACATAAGCTTCAACCGCATGAGTCATTGCATCCATTCCAGTTGCAGCGGTTAACCCTTTCGGCATTCCTACCATCAATTCGGGATCGTTCACAGACAAAACAGGTGTTATTTTCTTGTCAGCAATGGCCATTTTAATATGGCTTTCAGTATCAGTAATGACACAGAAACGTGACATTTCTGACGCAGTACCCGCGGTAGTATTGACTGAGATTAATGGCAAATGCGGTTTAGATGAACGCCCAATACCGACATAATCCCGGATATCTCCTCCATTAGCAGCGACCAACACAATAGCTTTTGCACAATCATGTGGCGAACCACCCCCTAAAGAAATAACGCAATCGCTATTGTGCTGACGCAAAATATCCAAACCTTCCTCAACGTTAACTGTCGTCGGATTCGGATTGGTACCATCATAAACCGTACTCTCAATATCAACATCAGATAATAAAGATTGAACTTTTGTTACTACTCCAATTTCATTTAAAACCCGATCGGTCACAATCAACGCTCGCTTATAACCATCACTTTTCATCGCATTTACCGCTTCAACCAAACAACCCGCACCAAACATATTTACCGATGTCATAAAAAAAGTCGTAGTCATCATTGAAAATTCCTTATATTAAAATAGTTTTAAAATGAAAATATATATACCCGTTATCCTTCAAGTTGCCTCTTTGTTGGCTGCACTCGCTCACCCCGGTCACATAGTTTCCTATGCTCCCGGGGATTCACTCCCTTGCCGTCGCGATGCATCTTGAAATCCATAGGGTATAAAAAGTAAAATTTGAAAAATCACCTAATGGAACTACAGATCATTGCTCTTGCAACAAACATAAATAATAGCTCTATTTAAACCACATAATTCAAAAAATATAAATATATCTCGGTAGAGTTAGATCATGTTTATTAAAATAGATATTTGATAATTTTCCCTCTTGGTAATATATGTCATTGGCAATATAATAAATACAATAATCGCTGAGATTAATATATCCGTCATCTTTCAAGTTGCTTCTTTGTTGGCTGCACTCACTCACCCCGATCACATAGTTATCTATGCTCCCGGGGATTCGCTCCCTTGCCGCCGCGATGCATCTTGAAATCCATAGGGTATATATCACTAAGTACCTATTCCAATAGGCGTAATTGGGCAAATAAAATAGCTCTATTGGAGTAGACCGTAAATAAAGTCATTATTATTGCTACATTATACAAACATTAAACAGAGAGGTATAATTATCAAATACCATGAATATCTAATTATTCACTACTGAGCCATATACAAAAAATCATCAATTACATTAGGGGATAATTTCCACCCAAACAAAGGTGTTTCTTGATAGGAATTTTCAATTATTTTTAATTTCAAAACCTTTATTTCAAATATCGGTATAAAATGACATGTCAATTATATTAATGTTGTATTGGCAACAATTTAATATGCCTATTCATTATATTTTATTAAATACAAAAACCCACACTCATTGTATTCTCATATCGCTTTCAAAAAGAAAGATGACATTTTTTAAAATAAAGTTTAAGGAATAGAAAAATATGACTCATAAGCTAGTTACAGGTGCAACTTTTTTCGATAGAAAATACTTTCTGGGTGAAGCGCACCATTATCCAGAAAACGACATCATTATTCCATTGCCTTATGATCTTAACGATAGATTCCGCTCAGTAAGAGTTGGAACGCTATCAAAAGTTTATGCATGGCGTCATCAGAGCGATTGGGAACCCGGCCAACGCTATCGTGAATGGGAATATGATCATCCAGATATTGATAGAGAAATTAGAGGATTATCTAAGTTTAAAGTGGCACCAAAAGATACCTGTCTGGTTGCATTAAGACTTATTGATGATACTTATTCTGGTATTAAATTCTCAATGTTCACGAATACACATTGCGTGGGCCCAGTTGAAACAACAACTGATGATGATTATGCACTGGTTGGTATACTGCCATTTGAGACCGAGTTAGTCACTGCCATTGCAATAAGAAATACCAGTACTGGAGTATATATCAATAACGGATCATTCTATTTCTATCGTGATGCAAATGGTGTTGTTACTATTGATGAGAAAGCTAATTTCCCTAAAAATCTCAGAATAGTTAATGTAGGCGGCAATCGTTTTGATATTCATATTATCAGTACCGATTTTTCTAACTAATCCGGTCATTCCGGTCATAATGCAACAATAATTAACCATCGTTTTCAGACAGGCTACGTTCTGAAAATTTAAGCAACACCGTTGTGGAATATCATCAAAAACCGCAACGGTGTATTGATAAATCAGCAAAAATTTCGTGGCTATAAATAATTTTTTATTTATTATGATATAAGCGTCATTACAATAGTCACTTAACCTTTAAAAAGAACATTAAATTAAGGTCCATTAGAAATAATGTTCACAAGCTATTTCCTTTGAGATAAATACTTCCCTAACGATTAATTTTTAAAATTATAGTAAAATCCAACCATTCCATTATTACATATCTTATTTTAGGTAATTCGGTATTTTTTAAACAACTTTACTTTATGTATTTTTATGCTAATTTTAATATTAACCCATCTAATATTATTCTTCTATTGACTGGATATATTGCATCTAAAGATAAGGAATAAATAAATTATTAGTGGAAAATATTACACAAAAAAAGCCAATTTTCACAAATAGTATAAACGAGCAAATACTATATATTACTTACATTAACTTTGAGGAGTGGAAAAAATGACAAAAGAATTAATTACAGGCGTCACGTTTTTCGAAGAGAAAAACTATCAGGGTAAGTCACATGATTACCCAGAGCTCGATAAAATTATATCGCTCCCTTCCAATCTTAACGATAAATTTCGTTCAGTAAAAATTGGAAAGTTATCAAAAGTCCATGCGTGGCGTCACTATAACGATCCAGAGAGTCAATATTATGAATGGGTAGTCGATAATCCAGATATCGATAGAGAAATTAGAGGGTTATCTAAATTCAGAATTATACAGAGAGATACAAAGCTGGTTGCACTAAGAATCATTGATGATACTCATTCAGATACAAAATTCTCTATGGCCATTAAGATATTTAATGGAGAAGAAGAGGAAACAATCGACGTTAACGCAACAACAGATGACAATTATACTGTCGTTAACGAACTACTGGTACAGAAAGAGATAGTCACTTCAATTTATGTAAGAGATGTCAACACTGGAGAATATATTGGTAACGGGTCATTTTATTTTTCTTATGATGCTGTCGGTATCGCAACTGTTGATGAAGGTCTCAATTTCCCTAAAAACTTGAAACTGGTCCATGTAGGAAATAATCGTTTTGATTTTCACATTATTAGTACTGATCCTATTGCTTAATTCGGGATTAATGTGACAATCATCACTCTCAGACAAGTCATATTCTGAAATTTAAACTACGCCGTTGCGATATATTTGTTAAAAAACCGCAACGACGTGTTCCAAACGATCGCAGAAATTAAAACCACATCATATCTGATGTAAACTCTCCACTCTGCTGGTCAATCGGTGATAACCGGGCTTACTCCATCCATTCAGTATGGAAAACACCTTCTTTATCAGTACGCTTATAAGTATGAGCACCAAAATAATCACGCTGAGCCTGAATTAAATTAGCAGGCAGTACCGCTGAACGATAACTATCGTAGTAAGAAATAGCAGCAGAGAAAGTCGGGGTTGGGATACCATTCTGCACCCCATACGAGACGACATCACGCAGCGCCTGCTGATATTCATCAGCAATTTTCTTAAAGTAAGGTGCCAACAACAGGTTAGCAATATCCACATTTTCGTTATACGCGTCAGTAATTTTTTGCAGGAATTGAGCACGAATAATACAACCCGCCCGGAAAATCCCGGCAATCTCACCGTAATTGAGATCCCACTGGTACTCATCAGATGCCGCTTTCAATTGCTGAAAACCTTGGGCATAAGAGACGATTTTACCCAAATAAAGCGCACGGCGGACTTTCTCAATAAATTCGGCCTTATCACCTTTAAATGGTTGTACATCCGGCCCGCTCAAAACTTGAGCCGCAGCAACTCGCTGATCTTTCAGAGAAGAGATATAACGTGCAAATACCGATTCTGTGATTAACGTCACTGGAATCCCTAAATCCAGAGAGCTCTGGCTGGTCCACTTACCCGTACCTTTATTTGCTGCTTCATCCAAAATCACATCAACCAAATATTGGCCTGCTTCATCTTTCTTATGGAAAATATCAGCCGTGATTTCAATCAAATAACTGCTCAATTCGCCGTTATTCCAGTCAGTGAAAATCTCAGATAGTTCTTCATTGCTCAGATTTAGGGCATTTTTCAGTAAAGAATAGGCTTCAGCAATGAGCTGCATATCACCGTATTCAATACCATTGTGAACCATTTTCACATAATGACCGGCACCATCCGGGCCAATATAGGCCACACAAGGTTCACCTTCAGCTTTAGCCGCAATCTCTTGCAGAATTGGTGCCACCAATTTATACGCCTCTTTCTGGCCGCCAGGCATAATAGATGGACCTTTCAATGCCCCCTCTTCACCACCGGAAACCCCGGTACCGATAAAATTAAAACCCTGAGCAGAAAGCTCGCGATTACGACGGATAGTATCCTGAAAATAGGTATTACCCCCATCAATCAAAATATCACCTTTATCCAGATGTGGAGTCAGTGAAGCAATCGTTTTATCGGTTGCTTCGCCAGCCTTAACCATGAGCAGAATACGGCGCGGTTTTTCCAGTGAATCGACAAATTCTTCGACAGTATAACTTGGAACTAATTTCTTCCCCGGGTTTTCGGCGATCACTTCGTCAGTTTTATCACTTGAACGGTTAAATATAGATACGGAATAACCACGGCTCTCAATATTTAATGCCAGGTTACGCCCCATCACCGCCATACCGACAACACCAATCTGCTGCTTGGACATGAATAACTCCTGTCTGATGATAATTCTGCTCACCAATAATATACCCGTTATCTTTCAAGTTGCCTCTTTGTTGGCTGCACTCTCTCACCCCGGTCACATAGTTCTCTATGCTCCCGGGGATTCGCTCCCTTGCCGCCGCGATCCATCTTGAAATCCATAGGGTATAATTAGCGTGCAATTTGTTAATGTGATTATATGTTAACTCAGGACGAGTCCTAATGGATAGTTATTGGTGCCATCGATACCGCTACACCCCATTTTTTGGAAAAAACTTCCTCAGATGAAAAATCAACTATTGAAATTTGATGAGTCAATGCCCATTATTCATTATTCGGCATGAGCCGTCATATTAAAAGGTAAAACAAACTGTATGGAATGGATCGCTGATCCGACGATATGGGCTGGGCTAGTTACTCTTATCGTTCTAGAAATTGTCCTCGGAATTGACAACTTGGTCTTTATTGCCATTCTGGCAGATAAACTTCCTGAAAAACAAAGAGACAAAGCAAGAATTACAGGTCTAGGTTGTGCGTTACTGATGCGTATCGTACTGCTTTTTAGTCTTTCCTGGTTGATAACGCTAACTCATCCATTAATTACGCTTTGGGAACATCCATTTAGTGCCCGTGACCTGATTATGCTAATAGGTGGTCTTTTCTTACTATTCAAAGCGACAATGGAGCTCAATGAACGGCTGGAAGGTAAAGATGCCCACTCAGGACAACAACGCAAAACATCTAAATTTTGGACGGTTGTCGCTCAAATAATTGTCCTTGACGCTGTATTTTCACTGGATTCAGTGGTGACTGCTGTTGGTATGGTAGACAACATCGGTATCATGATCGCGGCAGTCACCATTGCGATGCTCCTGATGATACTGGCAAGTAAGCCATTGACTACTTTCGTCAATGCTCACCCGACTATCGTTATTCTCTGTCTGAGCTTCTTGTTGATGATCGGTTTCAGTCTGGTCGCTGAAGGTTTTGGTTATCACATCCCCAAAGGTTACTTGTACGCCGCTATCGGCTTCTCCATTATGATTGAATCCTTAAACCAATTTGCTCAATTTAACCGCCGCAGATTTCTTACGGCTTCCCGTTCACTACGTGAAAGAACAGCGGAAGCCGTTTTACGTATCCTGAGTGGTAAGCATGAAAATGCAGAATTGGATAATCATACATCCAATCTGATTTCTGATAATCAGGAAGTGTTTGATCCACAAGAACGTCAAATGATTGCCAGGGTTCTAGGCATGGCGCAGCGTAACGTTAACAGTATCATGACTTCCCGTCACGACGTGGAATACCTTGATATTCATGCACCAACCGAAAATCTGACGCAAATACTGAGTAAAAATCCCCACACACGCATTGTGGTAACAGATGAAAATATCAGTGACGAACCATTAGGTGTTGTCCATGTTATTGATTTATTGAATCAACAACTCAACCAACAGCCTTTTGATTTACATTCGCTGATAAAACAACCGCTGATTTTCCCTGAACAACTTTCACTACTCCAGGCATTGGAACAGTTCCGCCAGGCACAAACTCACTTCGCGTTTGTTGTCGATGAATTTGGTTCTGTGGAAGGTGTGGTGACGTTGACCGACGTAATGGAAACTATCGCGGGTAATTTACCGGTAGACGGCGAAGAAACTGATGCCCGTCATGATATTCAAGCAACTGAACATGGTGGTTGGATTGCCAATGGTTATATGCCGCTGGATGATTTGATCCTTTATGTCCCTTTGCAACTGGATGAAAAACGTGAATATCAGACCTTAGCAGGTTTGTTGATGGAACATTCACAACATATTCCACGACAAGGTGAGCAATTACAGATTGATAATTATCTGTTTGAACCGTTGGAAGTGACCAGTCACCGAATTAATAAGGTAAAAATTACCCCTCTGGGGTCAGAGGAAGAAAATAAAGAATAACGCAGTGTTATTGATGACTCATCATATTTGTCATCACTGAGTTTTTCCTCTGAAACAAAATAAAACCCGGTCAGTTTAAACTGTACCGGGATTTTTTTAATCTTTTCTATCAATGCCATATGCGGAACTTTATGCGGATACGGTTAATGATTTATCTATACCCGTCATCTTTCAAGTTGCCTCTTTGTTGGCTGCACCCACTCACCCCGGTCACATAGTTATCTATGCTCCCGGGGATTCATTCCTTTGCCGCCGCGATGCATCTTGAAATCCATAGGGTATAACTAGATTAAATAATTTTATATTCAGAACAGAAAAGCCATAGCTTCTCAATTCAATTATCAAAATTTAATCCACAAGTTGAAATCCACCTTTGTACTGAAATTGACTGCTCAAACAACTATGCTCAGACAACGATAAGCATTCATTTAAGCATAATAGTCAACTGCCGGATTGAGCGGTCAAATCAGGCATGAGTTATTAATACAGCTAATTACTGCTGCGTTCAACCCAATCGTTAATAGCCTGTTTTACCTTGTTCTCCAACTCATTATGTAGCAATTGCTCAATATCCAAATTGTATTGCAGATTACTCCAATTACCGTAAACCCGCAGTGGTACTTTCATTTTTCGCAGACGACTAACCAATTCATTATCCTTGCCCCATCCTTGTGTTATCTGTACTTTTAAAGCGACATCAACATCTTGTTTAAGCAGATTAGTCTTACCCTGCCCATCAATATTCAGCAAATCGGATACCGCATGAAGCCGACTGATTTTTATATCACCTCGATTCAGTACCGCTTTAACATCAAGCTTTTTAGCGCGGGTGAAATTATCCATATTATCAGGGATATTCACTTTATCCGTTGCACGAGCAACGGATTGCTGGATTAATTGGGGGATATTTAATCCATACATTTTGGCATTAACTAAACTGAAATTAAGATCACCCTGCCAAAGATGCGAAATCGCATAACCATCATATCCTTTACCAGAAAGATCCCCATTCAGATCGAATTTACCACTAAATGCCGGTGGTAAGGAAAAGGCTTTGAGTACTGGTTCCAGTTCTATATTCCGCAGTAAAGGTTTTGCGTGTAACTTAAGTTGATTACCCGTTGCATCTAAAATAACTGGAATAGAGAAATCACCACCAAATAATTTGCCATTCAGAGTAGAAATTTCAGCAGTACCACTATTATTTGTCGCTTTCAATATCAGATTATCGATCTCCATTCCGCGATAAACAAATTTGTCCGCATTAATAGTCACATTAGCATTAAAATCATTTAAAAATGCAACGTTATAATCAGGCTGGGCAGAGCTTGAAACAGCAATTACAGGTTTAGCTGAACTATTCTCTATCCGGTAATAACGTTTAACTTCTAAACCCTCTTTAGGAAGCAAGTCCCATCCCATCAGATTATCTAAATTCAGTTTTTGGGAAGATAAATCGATCCGATAATCCGCATGAGCCCCCAACATTGCGTTTATACTGCCATGAAGTTCACTCTCATTAGCGGTGAAACTTAGCGTCTGTAAAGAAATTATTTGCGGTCCATCTGTCGTCTCTTTTTGATAAACAGCATGTACTTTTCCTGAACCACTAATTCCTCCCGTAGGTATACCTGCGCCCTGGAGTTGATAATCAAAGGAGTCAATATTACCCGCAACACGATATGGATAATCAGTAATATCAACATCTGCATTAAGATTAAAAACCAAGTCTTGCTGATTCTTACTGACTTTGCTACTTAACTCTACGCTGATATGGTTTTGGTTATCTCGCTCCATAAGCAGATTAATATCGCGGACATTTAACTGCTCATGATCATCTCGCTGCCAAATAAGCAAACTATCCGCGATCTTAATTCTGGCGATATCAAGCTTCCAACCCTCACCCTTCGCAACAGGATTGGCTGTATTCTCTTTTGGTGCAATAGGGGTATTCTCTTTTTTCTGCGACTGGCTCTCTGGGGTTACGCTCAATATCGCCCCTTTCAACATCACCTCTTTAACGGCAAGCTGATGAGAAAGAAGCGGCCACAACGCCACATCAAGACGCATATTTTCTGCTGTCACTGTTGGCTGAGCCGCCCCTGGGGCCGTTAATGACATACGCCCGGTAATGATGCTCAATTTTGGCCAGACATGCCAGCGCATACCATCTTGCAGGACGAGTTGGTAGCCACTCTTCTTTTGCACCTGCTTGACCATATAAGCCCGAAAGTCATTTGGGTTTACTAACATGACTAATGCTACCAGACCGGTAATAATCACAACCAGCAAAATAATCAGTGTCGTCAGCAATCTCTTCATGACTTCCTCAGCTTTTTTTGTCAAAACAGTCAGTGCAGCTCAATAGCCGATAAAAATGTTAATCTTCATCAATACGGCTACTCACCGCACCCTGTTGGTTTTTATATTTCGCATCTTGACGACGGTTATACGGACGGTCAGCGGAACCAGACAATGGCTCAAAACTCAAAGCACCGATGACCATACCCGGACGTAACGCCAGAGGCAATTTACCAGAGTTATAGAATTCAAGAACAATCTGACCATGCCAGCCCGGATCAATCCGGTGTGCTGTCACGTGCACCATTAACCCAAGACGCGCAAGAGAAGAACGGCCATCAAGCCAGCCCACCAAATCATCCGGCAATGTGACGGATTCCTGCGTAACAGCCAGTGCCAACTCGCCAGGATGGAGGAAAAAAACCTCATCGTCAGACAGAATTATTTCATCACTCATCACGCGATCAAGCGCAGCACTCACCTCATCTTTCGGACCACTCAAATCAATATATGCCGCAGTATGACCACAGAAAACACGAAACTGATTCCCAAGGCGCACATCAGCAGTTGCCCCATTAATGCGTTCAATCGGCGGACGTGGAGCAATGACCAACTTACCTTCATCAAGCCATTTAATAATGTCGCGGTCACAGAGTCGCATTATTTCCTCTCAAATACGATGATGCTTATCAATGCCTGACAAGCAAAGTTTTATTATTCGCAGAACTGACCAATTTTGGCTTTCAATATATCAATTGCTACTCGGTTTTTACCCCCGCGCGGCACAATAATATCTGCATATTGCTTTGATGGTTCAATAAATTGCAGGAACATTGGACGCACAGTTTTATGATATTGCTCAATCACCGAATCCAGAGAACGTCCCCGTTCATGCACATCCCGCTTAATACGACGCATAAGGCAAATATCCAGTGGCGTATCAACAAAAATAGAGAAGTCCATCTCCTGGCGCAAGCGCTTGTCGGTCAATAATAGAATACCTTCCAGAATAATAACCCTTTTCGGTGCAAAATGAATCGCTTCTGGTTTACGAGTATGAGCAACATAATCGTATTGTGGCAATTCAATTGATTCACCCATTTTCAACGCTTGTAGGTGAGAAAAGAGCAGATTGTGATCCATTGAGCTTGGATGGTCATAATTAGTCTTATAACGCTCTTCCATTGATAGATTGCTCTGATCTTTATAATAGCAATCCTCTGGTATAATACCGATATTGTGATCACCAACCTGAGCGCGTAATTCACGATAAAGTGTATTAGCAATGAGACTTTTACCTGAGGCAGATGCACCAGAAATTCCTACAATTGTGCATTGATATGCTTCGTCAGCCATAATAGAGATAACCTGATTCTAGAAAAAAATGGGAACAAAGCACTTATGAGTGCTAAGTTTGGCGAGATTATAGGGAGTTAATGGTATCTGTTCCAGTGTAAACAAGAGAAGTCTCACTTTTTTCGAGGCGTTTCGCATAAAAACCATGTAACGAGGGAAATCGAACAAGCATACTTTTCCCCATACAAAATCTCCCCATACAAAAAGCGGGCAATGAAAACATCCACCACCCGTTATCTTCAATCAAATACCCGCATTAAACAGCACGAAACGAAATTTCTGTTGGTATCTTCTCACCTTGCCAATACATCTGTGCTGAAATATTCGCGGCAATTTCGCGATAAATATCGGTAAATTCACTATCAGGATTACTGATAACGGTTGGCTGACCACGATCAAGATCTTCACGCAGTGAAATATGCAGAGGGATTTGTCCCAATAATTTACAGTGATATTTAGCCGCCAATTTTTCTGCCCCACCAGTGCCAAAAATAGGTTCCAGATGGCCGCAGTTGCTGCAAATATGCGCACTCATGTTTTCAACAATACCCAATACAGGTACCTTCACTTTCTGGAACATAACGATGCCTTTCATCGCGTCAATTAAGGCAATATCCTGAGGTGTTGTTACCACCAGCGCCCCCGTTACCGGGATGTTTTGTGACAAAGTGAGCTGAATATCACCGGTTCCCGGTGGCATATCAATAACCAGATAATCAAGATCCGGCCATAATGTATCCTGTAACATCTGCATCAATGCTTTACTCGCCATTGGGCCGCGCCATACCATTGCATTGTCATCTGTGACTAAATAACCAATCGAGTTAGTCGCAAGGCCATGCGTCATGATCGGCGCCATATGCTGTCCGTCTGGGGAAGTTGGACGCTCTTTGGTGGTTCCCAACATACTTGGAACAGAAGGGCCGTAGATATCTGCATCCAGAATACCGACTTTTGCCCCCTCCTGAGCCAATGCCAGCGCCAAGTTTACGGCAGTACTGGATTTACCCACCCCACCTTTACCCGAGCTGACAGCCAAAATATTACGGACACCATTAATTCCCGGCAGATCATTAGCGCGACGTAATGTGCTGATATCATGGATCAATTTCCACGCCACCGATTTTGCACCAGTTACCGCCTGTAATTTTTCCGTTGTCGCCGCTTTTAACGCCTTAAAACCGTGTTGCCAGACAAACGGCATGAGCAATTCAATGTGCAAGACACCATCAAGCATCGTGCAGTGATGTAGCGCCTTCAATGTTGTCAAATCACGTTCTAGTGTCAGGTGTGTAAAAGTAGCAAGTATTTTTGTTACCTGAGATTTCAGCAGGTCAGGATTGGTCTGCTCGGGGGATTGTGAGTTCATCCCGGCTCCTTTAATGATTATCATTAGCTAAAAACCATCTCTCCATCATAACAGAACCTAATGCGTTCGGATAAAATTAGCGACAAAAACCCACTCCCCGCTCATTGATTCAATTTTTATCCATTGACAGCCTCAAAAGGGTTTAGGTTTCAAGGCGCACTGGATAAAACTCATTAATATTAAACCTTACCCTAGCGACAATTTTTTTGATCGGTTAACATCAAACTCCCTTTTTCACTTATTGGAAGTCAGATCCTTACTATGTCTCAAGTCGCAAAAAAATTATTGGTGACGTGCGCGTTGCCATATGCTAACGGTCCAATCCATCTCGGTCACATGCTGGAACATATCCAAGCAGATATTTGGGTCCGTTTTCAGCGAATGCGCGGCAAAGAGGTTCACTTTATCTGTGCCGATGACGCTCATGGAACACCAATCATGCTGAAAGCTCAGCAAATGGGTATTGCTCCTGAAGAGATGATCGCAACAGTGAACCAAGAGCATCATCAGGATTTTACTGGCTTTTCAGTGAGCTATGATAACTATCACTCTACGCATAGCGAAGAGAACCAAACGTTATCAACTAAAATCTATCTCGAACTGAAAAAAAACGGTCATATTAAGAATCGTACTATTTCTCAGTTATATGATCCTGAGAAAAATATGTTTCTGCCGGATCGCTTTGTTAAAGGTAGCTGCCCGAAATGTAAGGCAGAAGATCAGTATGGCGATAACTGTGAAGTTTGCGGCTCAACCTACAGCCCAACTGAACTGATCAACCCTCGTTCTGCTGTCTCCGGCGCAACGCCAGAAATGCGTGAAACAGAGCACTTCTTTTTCGATCTGCCCGCATTCAGTGACATGTTGCAAGCCTGGACCCGCTCCGGCGCATTACAGGAACAAGTTGCTAACAAAATGCAGGAATGGTTTGAATCCGGTTTACAACAGTGGGATATCACCCGTGACGCCCCCTATTTCGGTTTTGAAATTCCTGATGCGCCGGGCAAATATTTCTATGTCTGGTTGGATGCTCCTATCGGTTATATGGGCTCTTTCCAAAACCTGTGTGACAAACGCGGAAATCTAAGCTTTGATGAGTTCTGGGCAAAAGATTCCACCGCTGATCTGTATCATTTTATCGGTAAAGACATTGTTTATTTCCATAGCCTGTTCTGGCCTGCCATGCTGGAAGGCAGCGGTTACCGTAAGCCAACCAACGTGTTTGTTCATGGCTATGTCACCGTCAACGGTGCGAAGATGTCCAAATCCCGTGGTACTTTTATTAAAGCCAGCACTTATTTGGATCATCTAGATGCAGACTGTTTGCGTTATTACTATGCAGCCAAACTCTCCGCTCGCATTGATGATATCGATCTGAATCTGGAAGATTTTGTTCAACGTGTTAACAGCGATATCGTTAATAAAGTTGTTAACTTGGCCTCCCGTAATGCAGGCTTCATCAATAAACGCTTTAACGGCAAGCTGGCGGATAAACTGGCTGATCCGGCGCTCTACCAACAATTTATTGATGGGGCAAAGGTGATTGCAGAAGAGTTTAATAACCGCGAATTCAGCAAAGCAATCCGTGAAATCATGGCACTGGCTGATTTAGCAAACCGTTATGTGGATGAGCAAGCACCGTGGGTAGTGGCAAAAGAAGAAGGCCGTGATGCCGATCTTCAAGCTATCTGCTCAATGGGCATCAACCTGTTCCGCGTTTTGATGACTTTCCTGAAACCCGTTTTGCCAAGTCTGGCAGAACGCGCAGAAGCTTTCTTAAATACAGAACTCACTTGGCATGGTATTGAACAGCCGCTGCTGGATCATCAAGTTTCTGCCTTTAAGGCCCTGTTCAATCGCATTGATATGGATAAAGTGGACGCTATGGTTGCGGCATCTAAAGAGAGCATCAACACACCACAAAAAGTCAGTGGTCCACTGGCAGAAGATCCGATTCAGGACACTATTACCTTTGATGATTTTGCCAAAGTTGATATGCGCGTCGCCCTTATTAAACAGGCTGATTTTGTCGAAGGCTCAGATAAGTTGCTGAAACTGATGCTGGATCTTGGTGGCGAAACCCGCCAGGTATTTTCGGGTATTCGCTCCAGTTATCCTGATCCAAAAGCACTGGAAGGCCGTTTAACCATTATGGTTGCTAATCTGGCACCACGCAAAATGCGCTTTGGTATTTCGGAAGGGATGGTTATGGCCGCCGGACCTGGCGGAAAAGATATCTTCTTACTCAGCCCTGATAGCGGCGCCCAACCCGGTATGCAAGTGAAATAATAGTTAATTTATTTCACTGATATACCCTATGGATTTCAAGATGCATCACGACGGCAAGGGAGCGAATCCCCGGGAGCATAGCAAACGATGTGACTGGGGTGAATGAATGCAGCCAACAAAGAGACAACTTGAAAGATAACGGGTATATTTTCATCCACGGGGATCAGCAATGATCCCCGTTTTTTTAAATGTGAGCTATTATACCCTATGGATTTCAAGATGCATCGCGACGGCAAGGGAGCGAATCCCCGGGAGCATAGATAACGATGTGACCGGGGTGAGTGAGTGCAGCCAACAAAGAGGCAACTCGGGTATAGCACATTCCCAAGGTCACTTGTATGATGAATACCTCACCGGAATTAGGAATTTTGTTATGTCGTTTCGTGAAGTACTGATTGTTGGTTGCCAGTACCTGAGAGCATTTGTTCTGATTTATTTATGTTTGCTGACAGGTAATGCCATTTCTTCCCTACTACCCATCATTATTCCCGGCAGTATTATCGGTATGTTGATCTTGTTCGTTTTATTAGCTTTCCAGCTGATTCCTGCTCATTGGGCAAAACCAGGCTGTAGTCTATTACTAAAAAATATGACTTTGCTGTTTCTGCCTATTGGCGTAGGCGTAATGAATTATTACGATCAACTCAGCCAACAGATAATGCCGATTGTTTTTTCATGCCTGATCAGTACTGCAATTGTTATGATTATCGTTGCTTACAGTTCCCATTATGTTCATCGTGAACGTCCGATTATGGGCTCCACATCAGAAATTAACAATGAACAACAGAAACAAGAGAAATAAAAATGTTAAGTCACATTTGGTGGTCACTGCCATTAACATTGATAGTATTCTACACCGCAAGAAAACTTTCACTACGATGCAAAATTCCCATTCTGAACCCCTTATTGGTTTCTATCGCCGTCCTTGTTCCAATATTGTTAATAACCCACACGCCTTATGAACACTATTTTGCCGGCAGTCGAATTTTAAATGATCTACTCCAGCCCGCCGTAGTTGCGCTGGCATTTCCTCTATATGAGCAGATACACCAGATCCGAGCCCAATGGAAGTCCATTATTAGCATCTGTTTTATCGGCAGTATTGTCGCTATGGTGACAGGCACTGCTATTGCCTTGTGGATGGGCGCAACGCCTGAAATGGCCGCTTCTATACTGCCTAAATCTGTCACAACACCAATAGCAATGGCAGTTGCAGATGCCATTGGCGGTATTCCCGCCATCAGTGCTGCTTGCGTCATTTTTGTCGGCATTCTCGGCGCAATATTTGGTCATAACCTGTTCGATCTTTTACAGGTAAAAACCAAAGCATCCCGCGGCTTAGCAATGGGAACGGCATCACATGCTTTGGGGACCGCCCGCTGTGCGGAGGTCAATTTCGTTGAAGGCGCGTACAGCTCATTGGCATTGATGGCCTGCGGTATCATTACTTCACTAACAGCCCCTTTTGTATTCCCGGTGCTGCTATACCTATTTAGCTAGTTTATCTGTTAGGAAATTTGATAATATTCGCTCGATTACTAACTTCAATGACATAATTCTCATCATCTATATGATATTTATCACATTACAAATCTCATCAGACAACTTAGAATGATCTTAAGTTACTTCGGAGATCACGCTATGCAAGCTCGTTTTCACCCCATATGGGTACAGTTGCCCTCTAAACTACAGGATGCACTTTTACCTTACGCAGGAAACGATGACTTTCCTGCCATGCTCACTGCTGAGCAAGCTAAATCGATTAAGAAGGCCTGCGGTTTTGACGATAACACCTTAGCTGTCGCCCTGTTACCACTCGCAACGGCCTGTTCCCTGACACCAATCTCACATTTTAATGTTGGTGCAATTGCCCGCGGTGAAAGCGGAAACCTCTATTTTGGCGCTAATATGGAATTTGCTGGCGTACCACTACAGCAAACGATTCATGCTGAACAATGTGCGATTACTCACGCTTGGTTATTGGGCGAGAAAAGACTGGCATCTGTTACTGTGAATTACTCTCCGTGCGGCCACTGCCGTCAATTTATGAATGAACTTAATAGTGGCACACAATTAGAGATTCATCTGCCAAAACAGGCATCTTCAACATTAGATCACTATCTGCCAGATTCTTTTGGCCCAAACGATCTGGGCATCACAACTTTGTTGATGGATCCGGTCAATCATGGCTATAAACTAGAAACGACGGATAAATTAGTACTAACGGCATTAGATGCAGCAAACCAGAGCTATGCTCCATACAGTAATTCCTACAGTGGTACCGCACTTCTGGGAAAAGATGGAATAATTTATCCTGGGCGTTATGCAGAAAATGCGGCATTTAACCCAAGCTTGCCCCCATTACAAGCAGCACTGATTCTGATGAACATTTCTGGTGGTGATTGCCTGGCTATCGAAAGAGCGGTGTTAGTTGAGGGAAAACACAGTGATTTATCCCAACGGAGTGCGACTCAATCTATACTTGCTGCACTTGGTTGCAGCAAATTTGATTACTACACTTTCTGAGTTCAGTGGAAAATTCATTTTTCCCTCTATGCAGATAGAGGGCTTTCCACTGTAAAAAATAATTACCGTAATATTTTATTATCTAACTCTGGATGTTATCTCTCATTTTTACTCATAATACCTCTAATTAAGTAACATTTACTGTACATATTTTTCCTATCTCTTAGGATCTATCGCTAACCTTATTATCCATTTAGTTCAAAGAGTAAGATTCATGGAACTGGAACACGAAAGTAAACGTCCACTATATATTCCCTACGCTGGCCCAATTCTGTTGGAATTCCCCCTGCTGAATAAAGGCAGCGCTTTCACTGAAGAAGAACGTAGAAACTTTAATCTTCACGGTTTATTACCGGAAGCGGTCGAAACCATCGAAGAGCAAGCTGAACGTGCCTATCGGCAGTATCTTGATTTCAAAAATGATGCAGATAAGCACATTTATCTGCGAAATATTCAGGACACTAACGAAACCCTGTTCTACCGCCTGCTGGATGCGCATTTGAACGAAATGATGCCAATCATCTACACCCCAACCGTCGGTGAAGCGTGTGAGCACTTTTCCGATATTTACCGCCGTGCCCGTGGCCTGTTCATCTCATATCCAAACAAAACACATATTGATGACATGCTGCAAAATGCGACCAAACAAAATGTAAAAGTCATTGTTGTTACCGATGGTGAACGTATCCTCGGTTTGGGTGACCAAGGTATTGGCGGTATGGGTATTCCTATCGGTAAGCTCTCCTTGTATACCTCCTGCGGTGGTATCAGCCCGGCTTATACACTACCAGTCGTCCTGGATGTAGGCACCAACAACCCGCAACGCCTGAATGACCCGTTATATATGGGCTGGCGTCATCCGCGTATCACCGGTGAGGAATATGATGAATTCGTAGACGAATTTATTCAGGCTGTTAAACGCCGCTGGCCAAATGTGCTGCTGCAATTTGAAGATTTCGCACAAAAAAATGCCATGCCTCTTCTTAATCGCTATCGCCACGAGATTTGTTGCTTTAATGATGATATTCAGGGAACTGCCGCTGTTACGTTAGGTAGCTTAATTGCCGCCAGTCGCGCGGCTGGCCGTCAATTAAAAGACCAAACGGTCACCTTCCTCGGCGCAGGTTCCGCCGGTTGCGGCATAGCAGAACAGATCGTCGCCCAGATGAAATCAGAAGGTTTAAGTGACGAACAGGCTCGTGCCCGTATTTTCATGGTTGACCGCTTCGGTTTATTGACAGACAAGCTGCCAAATCTATTGGATTTCCAAAACAAGCTGGTGCAGAAAAGCGATTCATTGGCTAAATGGGATGTAAACAGCGATTCAATCTCGCTGCTCGATGTTGTCCGTAATGCTAAACCGACAGTATTGATTGGTGTTTCAGGTCAGGCAGGTTTGTTTACAGGAGAGATCATCCGCGAGATGCATAAACATTGTGAACGCCCAATCGTCATGCCATTATCGAATCCAACTTCCCGTGTTGAAGCCCGTCCCGAAGATATCATCAACTGGACGGATGGTGCCGCTCTGGTTGCGACAGGGAGTCCATTTAATCCGGTAAAATATAAAGATCAGGAATATCCGATCGCTCAATGTAACAACGCCTATATCTTTCCCGGAATTGGTCTAGGCGTCATTGCATCAGGGGCCAAACTGGTTACTGACGGTATGTTGATGGCTGCAAGCCGAACATTGGCAGATTGCTCACCCTTAGCCCAACAAGGTCAAGGCCCGTTATTGCCTCTTATTGATGATATTCAGGAAGTGTCACGCAAAATTGCTAAACAAGTCGCCAAAGAAGCACAAATACAGGGCGTTGCCACTGTGACCTCAGATGGCGCACTGGATGAAGCAATTGAACGTAATTTCTGGAAACCTGAATACCGCGTGTACAAACGGACTTCATTCTGATTTTTATCATTAAAAATACGTAAAAAGCTTGTTATACCCGTCATCTTTCAAGTTGCCGCTTTGTTGGCTGCACTCTCTCACCCCGGTCACATCGTTATCTATGCGCCCGGGGATTCGCTCCTTGCCGTCGCGATGCATCTTGAAATCCATAAGGTATAGTTCTCTTTTACTATCACGCTTTTTTCTTACAGAGAAAACTTGCTTCGAAATTTCAGGTAAAGTAGCCTTTAACAAATTCAGTCATTAATGTGTATAAGGCAAAAGCATGTGGAAGCGCCTGATAACTAGTCTGTTATTCATCACAGGGATGCTGATACTGACAGCTATTGCACTTGACCGCTGGATTAGTTGGAAAACAGCCCCCTATGTCTTTGATGATCTCAAACAACTTCCTGAACGTGAAGTGGGTATAGTACTTGGTACTGCTAAATATTACCTCTCTGGTGCGCCAAATCAGTACTATATGTACCGTATTCAGGGAGCCATTAATGCTTATAACGGCGACAAAATCAAATATTTGTTACTGAGTGGTGACAATGCTCAGCAAAGTTATAATGAACCGGTCACTATGCGCAGAGATTTGGTAAAAGCGGGTATTCCTGCTGTAAATATCGTACTGGATTTTGCTGGTTTCAGAACACTTGACTCAATAGTCAGAACCCGGAAAGTTTTTAACACTAATGATTTCACGATTATCACCCAACGATTTCATTGCGAACGAGCCTTGTTTATCGCTATGCATATGGGAATTACTGCTCAGTGTTACGCAGTCTCTACCCCCAAGAATATGATTACCGTTCGATTACGTGAAATCATTGCCCGACTTGGTGCCCTGACTGATCTTTATATTCTGAAACGTGAACCTCGTTTCTTGGGCCCGTTGATCCCTATTCCTGCTCCGTATAAGGTACCAAAAGGTATGACTGATTACCCCGCCGTAACCCCGGAAGAGTTACGGTCAATGGATAAAACCCAACTTAATCAGACCGGGCCAACACCGCCGTCATCTCACGCCACCGCTGTTCTACCGGCCCTTGCGGGTAACGGCGTAACCACCAGCATGAAAAAAGAATATTCACCGCCCAAATGGGAAGAATAAATGCAAGTAATTCCAAACGGCTAAATTGACCAAACAACCCAAAATTATAAAACAGCAAGGTGCAGATTAAGGTTTGTAACAAGTAATTACTCATCGCCATTCGCCCAACCTGATTGAGCCAGTAATTAATTCGCCAGCATGAAATGACCGGCCAGAAACCATATATTAAAGCCATATAGCCCAGTGCCTGAAATGGCATTACCAACTCAGCAAGGATATAACCGACAATACCTGACCAAAAGTAATCCCAATTATGGATATATTGGAACACGACAGAGAATATCTGAACAGCAACACTGAGCGGTATCAGCACTAGCGCCACATTCCGATAATGGCTCACTGAAAACTCACCTTTTAGCCAACCATTACGCATTAATCCAGCACCACATGACATAATGCCGATAAGCTGCCAACCATACTGAACAAACAGCATGACCATCATCAACATGACCTGATTGAAACGCTCTTTTACTGCCAGCCATCCACCAGACGTTTTCCAATATGTTTCGTATAACATCTGGAATTCCGTCAATTGCCAAGAAACATCATTAGATTCGCCGCTGGAAAAAAAGCCGAGAATAAACAATAGCACTAATCCGATCAGATAAAAAATAGTGCCTTTCATAAATAACCGGTTACTGGCGCTATTTTGGCTAATCAATTGAAAACTGAAAAAACCGGCCAAACTATACGAGAGCAAAATATCGCCATCCCAGAATAGGATGCCATGTCCCATTCCAATCAGGGCAAGTGTGGTTAATCGTGGATAATTCCAGATTTTGCCCCTCGGTAATAGTAACTCCAATGCCGCACCAAATAAGAAGGCCAAAATACACAGGAACTTTCCCTGAACAAGGACACTAAGTACAGACCAGACAATCAAATCAGTTAAAGAAGCTGAACCATTATATGCCGGATTCAAATAAGCGGCGGATGGCAAAGCAAAACCGGAGATATTGAGTAGCAATATCCCCAATATTGCCAAGCCACGAATACTATCCAGTGAATCAATTCTCTGGCAGGCCATTCTTATATCCCGGTGTAAAAATTACACATGGCGAATCGTGCGTAAAAACTCTTGACGGGTATTTTGGCTAGATTTAAACAATCCCCCCAGGGAAGTTGTTGTCGTGGTACTGGTTGCATCACGAATACCCCGCGCTTTCACACAGTAATGAACCGCATCAATCGATACGGCAACATTATTGGTACCAAGGAGTGTCTGTAATGCAATCAAAATCTGCTGGGTCAGGCGCTCCTGAACCTGTGGACGCTGAGAAAAAAATTGCACAATACGGTTAATTTTAGACAACCCAATCACTTTATCTTTTGGAATATAGGCAACCGTCGCCTTGCCATCAATGGTCACAAAATGGTGTTCGCAGGTGCTGGTGAGTGTGATATCACGAACGGTCACCATTTCGTCCACTTTCATTTTATTCTCTATCAATGTGATTTTCGGGAAATTGCTGTAGTCCAATCCTGAAAAAATCTCATCGACATACATTTTCGCAATACGACCTGGGGTTTCTGCCAAACTGTCATCACGCAAATCGAGATTCAACAGTTTCATAACTTCCGTCATATGCTCCTCAATCCGCGCTTTGCGCACTTCCGGCGCCAATGCCTGACCACGCAAAGGCGTTTCAAGGCCACGAGCTTCCAGCGCCGAATGCACAAGCTCAGCTTCTTTACTTAAGGATGACATTATTTTCTCCAAAGATATTACTTTTCATCATCTGGCGGGTAATAAAGTTCAAGTCATGAATACTATCACTGAAACAATCACGACTAACAGATAACTATTGCACACACTGTAAATGAGCACGTGGTGATTATCCAGTGATTGCTTTTCATAGCTATATGAATTTTTTACACACGCCCTTCACCGGTCGGTTTATTCCTGTCGCAAACCAATAACCCGGCAATGACCAAGGTAATCAATGCAACATATAACGCAGGCTCCAATCTCCCGGTTATTGCGGTAGAAACCGCTGACAGCATCGGACCAATAAGCTGCCCAACCGCATATCCAGTGGTTAATAACCCGGCCATATAACGGCTATGTTCTGGTGCTAATTCACGCCCATACTGAAATGCCATTTGCACCACACACATAAAACCACCACCAACCAACAAAGAGCTTAATGCCAGACCACCTATTCCCGGAATGATCTCAGCGATAAGAATGCCCACAGCCTGAATCCATAAAGTGATCGCAAGCCGGATTTGCGTTGTCAGCGTATGACGGGTCAGAATAGCAAAACCAATGCCGATGACTGCGGCACCACCAAATATTGGCCAGACAAACTGCGCAAACAAGCTGCCAGGGAAACGATCACTGGCCATTTGTGACAGAAAAGTCGCAGGTAAAATATAACCAAACCCCGCTAAGCTGTAACTCCATACCAACCGCTTAATTGCAGGCGTCAAAGTTAGCTTCTTCACCTCGGCCTGTGAACGATGTAGCTCACCACGACGAGGCAAATGCCGACTAATATAGATACTACAAATCAGCGCCAAAATGCCATATAACAGCCATGCTTCGGAAGCGCTCACTTGCCATGCTTGAATACCGATAGCAAGGATACCAGTAATGAATATCCCGACTCCCGGTCCCGCAAATATGGCAGCACTCAATGCAGGGCGATTTAATTTAACTAATTGTTCATTGGCCCATGATGTTACTAACACCAATGTCCAGCCACTCGCCCAACCAATAAAAAAACGGGCGATACTGTGTAATATCGCCCCATACAGTAACGCAGAGAGCAACGTGATAATTACTGCTCCCCATAATCCGGCCCAAAGCCGATATTCAATCAAACGGCGCGCCCGCATCGCATCATAGGAACCAGCCAGATATCCCAGATAATTAAAAGCCGCAACGATACCGGCACCAGTCAGACTAAACTGGAATTCTGCGATCATTAAAGGCACTTGAGGAGTGAAGGCAGTACGCCCAATTCCCATAGCGACGACCAGCGCCAAAAATCCACTCATTGCGATATGAAAAGCTAGGTAGCGGTGACTTTGTTGAGGAGAAGTTGAATTGTTCATAGCCATAAAATATTATTTTTTTAATTTATTTCTCATAAGCCATAACAAAAATCAAATACAATACACACTTTTAATTAACAAAATTCCCAGAAAAACGTAAATTATTTCTGCCCATAAATAAAAAATCAGTAAGCAATTAATGACAGTATCTGGAACAGGAACAGGAACAGGAACAGGAACAGGAACATCAGCGTATATGAATTTTCGGGCTCTGCTCCACTTATTTATTTTTTACCTCTACTCAGTTACCTCTATTAAGGTTAAATCGAGTTTTACAACACAACATTAGCTGAATTAACCAATCTTCCACACAATATTGTCCACACAATAATGCCAAAATGGTACTAACAAACCTGTCTATAAGAGATATGATTCATCATGTTATGTACAAATATTAATAAGGAGCATTGTTATGTATAAAGCATTTCAAGGTAAGACCGCCATTGTAACCGGTGGTGGAACTGGTATTGGACGGGCTATCAGTATTATGCTAGCGAAACAAGGTGCTGCTGTCGCAGTGATCTATTCACAAAGTGAACTTGAAGCGCAGGAAACAACAGAAACCATTATCAAGGATGGGGGGCAAGCTATCGCGATAAAAGCGGATATTGCCGACGAATCGGCTGTGCAGGCAATGATAAACACCGTCGTGGAAAAATTTAGCGGGATCGACTATCTGGTCAATAACGCGGCAACAACCAGACAACTTCAATTTGAAGATCTTGATGCCATATCTAGCGATATTTGGGATACCATTATTGATGTTAATGTGAAAGGCACATTTCATTGTTGCCGGTATGCGGCTCCTTATCTTAAAGCAAGAACGGGGAGTGCTATCGTGAATGTCGGTAGTATCGCCGGCGAAACAGGTCTGGGTTCTTGTATCCCCTATGCCGCTTCCAAATCAGCGGTTCACGGACTGACAAAATCCTTAGCTCGGGCACTGGCTCCATCGGTCAGGGTTAACTGCGTAGCGCCAGGTGCCGTTGAAACAAGATGGTGGAAAGGGAGAGAAGAGAAAATGCATACGCTTTGCACTTATTTGCCCTTAGAAAGAATTTCAACGCCAGAAGATGTTGCAGAAATAACCTTGATGTTGTTAAAAGCAGAATCGATGACAGGACAAATCATAACAGTTGACAGTGGTCAAACCTTATAATCTCCTGACCACTTTAACCCGGCTATGACAACAGCAAATTTCCTAACGCCAGGTTAATCGTGATGTTCTATACCCTATGGATTTCAAGATGCATCGCGACGGCAAGGGAGTGAATCCCCGGGAGCATAGGTAACTATGTGACTGGGGTGAGCGAGTGCAGCCAACAAAGAGGCAACTTGAAAGATAACGGGTATATGTGTTTATCACATGTCGCGGCGTTTTAGATAACCTAACACCAATATCGCCGCGTATATGGAACATACGATCAAAGTCAAATATCACTCACACATATGATGATCTCTGCCATAATGCCACTAATGAAAAACGTTATCTGGGAGCATCATTATGGATCACTGTCATACCTCTGGATTGATCTCTTTGCAGCAAGCGTTGGAAAAACTTCTGACGCAAGTTACACCACTGACTGACACAGAAACTGTCAGCCTCCCGCAAACATCAGGACGCATTACTGCAACAAATATTATTTCTCCTATCAATGTGCCCCCTTTTGCTAACTCAGCAATGGATGGTTATGCCGTACGCCATGCGGATTTAAACAGCAATAAACCACTGACTCTGGCAGGAAAAGCACTGGCAGGCGTACCTTTTCAAGGAGAGTGGCCGGTTGCAACTTGTATCCGCATTATGACTGGCGCACCGATTCCCATAGGTGCTGATACGGTTATTATGCAGGAGCACGCAGAAACTACTGTTGATGGCATCGTTTTCACTCAACCAGCCAAGCAGGGCCAGAATATTCGTCTGGTCGGCGAAGATATTGCTAAAGGTGCAGTAGTCTTGCAGGCAGGCAGCAAATTATCCACCGCTCAGTTACCCCTAATTGCATCTTTAGGCATCACTGACGTTGAAGTGGTTCGCAAATTAAAAGTCGCCATTTTCTCGACCGGTGATGAGCTACAAGCTATCGGTCACCCACTGAAGGAAGGGCAAATTTATGATACCAACCGTCTTGCCGTTCGACTGATGCTGGAAAAACTGGCTTGCGACGTTATTGATTTAGGCGTTATTGCAGACAATCCCCAAGCTTTACGCTATGTTTTCGCACAAGCAGATCAACAAGCTGATTTAGTTATCAGCAGTGGTGGCGTTTCTGTGGGTGAAGCAGACTACACCAAGCAGATACTGGATGAATTAGGCGAAATCAGTTTCTGGAAACTGGCAATTAAACCGGGTAAACCTTTCGCTTTTGGTAAATTGAAAAATTCCTGGTTCTGTGGTCTGCCCGGTAATCCAGTTTCAGCCGTTCTCACTTTCTATCAATTAGTTCAACCTTTAATCGCGCGTCTATCCGGTTTTACGGCATGGCAACCCCCTATGCGTATGCGCGCCAAGGTCACCACGCCATTGAAAAAGAGACCGGGAAGAATGGATTTTCAACGAGGTATTGCTTCGGTGAATGAACAAGGTGAACTAGAAGTTCGTACGACAGGGCATCAAGGCTCTCATATATTTAGTTCATTCAGTCAGGGGAACTGCTTCATTGTTCTGGAACGTGAACGTGGACAGGTAGAAGTTGGTGAAAATGTTGAAATCGAATGGTTCAATCACTTACTGAAAAACGAATAATGACCATTGAACTAACAGACGCAGAAACCCTACGCTATAACCGTCAGATTGTTCTACGCGGATTTGATTTTGACGGTCAGGAAAAATTGAAATCTTCGGCGAGCCTGATAGTCGGTGCCGGTGGTTTAGGTTGCGCAGCATCCCAGTATTTGACCGCAGCAGGTGTGGGAACAATAACACTTCTGGATTTTGATACCGTTTCTCTCTCGAACCTACAACGGCAGATCCTGCATCGAGATGAACGTATCGGCATGACTAAAGTGCATTCAGCCCAGTTGACGCTCCGGGCAATAAACCCACATGTCACGATTAAAACCGTTAATGGATTACTGGAAGATCAAGCGCTAGATGAACTTATCAGCCAGAATGATGTTGTCTTGGATTGTACTGATAATGTGACAATCCGCGAACAACTGAACCGCCTGTGTCTGGTAAGGAAAACGCCTCTGGTTTCCGGCGCAGCTATTCGCATGGAAGGACAACTCACTACATTTACTTATCAGCCAAATGCCCCCTGCTACCGTTGCCTAAGCAGACTGTTTGGCGAAAACAATCTAACATGTGTAGAAACGGGAGTGATGGCGCCATTAGTCGGTACCATCGGTACATTACAGGCAATGGAAACCATCAAACTCCTTACTGGATATGGCAAGGTCAGCAGCGGAAAGGTTTTACTGTTTGATGCGATGACGATGCAATTTCGTGATATTAAATTACTTAAAGATCCCAATTGCGAAGTGTGCAACAGTTAATCTATCCACCGATGGAAATAACACGCCCCGGTTATCTCAACCAGGGCGATTTATACCACAAGATTATTACTCAATAATTCCCTGACTTCTTAGATATTCATCATAAGAACCTTTGAAATCAATGACCTTATCAGATTTAATTTCCATAACTCGGCTTGCCAATGAGCTAACAAATTCCCGATCATGAGAAACAAATATCAAAGTACCTTTATACAATTCAAGCGCAAGGTTCAGGGATTCAATGGACTCCATATCCAAGTGGTTTGTTGGTTCATCCATTATCAGAATATTTGGCTGTTGCATCATCAATTTACCAAATAGCATCCGCCCTTTTTCGCCACCCGATAATACTTTGACTTTTTTCTTAATGTCATCTTGGCTGAACAACAAACGGCCTAATACGCTACGAACAGCTTGTTCATCATCCCCTTCTCTCTTCCATTGACTCATCCAGTCAAAAACTGTCAGATCACAGTCAAAATCATTGGCATGATCCTGAGCATAGTAACCAATGCTGCTATTTTCAGACCATTTAACTGTGCCACTGGTTGGCTCTGTTTCGCCAACGAGCGTTTTCAAGAAAGTTGTTTTACCGATACCGTTAGCACCAATAACAGCGAGTTTTTCACCAACTTCCAGCAAGAGATTAAGATTTTTAAACAGAGGGCCATTGTCATAGCCTTTGGTCAAACCTTCCAGTTCTAAAGCATTACGGAATAATTTCTTATCCTGCTCAAAACGGATATAAGGATTCTGACGGCTGGATGCTTTAACTTTTTCCAACTGGATTTTATCAATCTGACGAGCACGGGAAGTCGCCTGTTTTGATTTAGAAGCGTTAGCGCTAAAACGGCTGACAAAAGACTGCAATTCCGCAATCTGTGCTTTCTTCTTCGCATTATCAGCTAGCAGACGTTCACGGGCCTGAGTGGCAGCAACCATATATTCATCATAATTACCAGGGAACAGACGCAATTCACCGTAATCAAGATCGGCCATATGAGTACAAACTGTATTCAGGAAGTGACGATCATGGGAAATAATGATCATGGTGCTATTTCGTTCATTCAGTATTTGCTCTAACCAACGAATAGTATCAATATCCAAGTTATTCGTCGGTTCATCCAATAGCAGAACATCAGGATTAGAAAACAGCGCTTGAGCCAGCAATACACGCAATTTCCAGCCTGGCGCCACTTCGCTCATCAAACCGTAATGCTGTTCTACTGGAATACCAACCCCCAGCAACAACTCTCCGGCACGCGCTTCAGCGCTATAACCATCCATCTCGCCATAAGCGACTTCCAGATCGGCAACGCGATAGCCATCCTCTTCACTCATTTCTGCCATTGCATAGATGCGGTCACGCTCCTGCTTTACCTGCCACAGTTCCGTATGCCCCATAATCACGGTATCCAACACCGTGAACTCTTCAAAAGCAAACTGATCCTGACGCAGTTTACCAATACGTTCATTGGGATCGGTGCTGACATTGCCGACAGAGGGTGTCAGATCACCTCCCAGAATTTTCATAAAAGTGGATTTACCAGAACCATTAGCGCCAATCAGGCCATAACGGTTACTGTTGCCAAACTTGACAGAAATGTTTTCAAACAGGGGTTTACTGCCAAATTGCATGGTGATGTTGTTTGTACTTAACACTGCATTCGCTCTTACATTTAGAAACAAAAGGAAAATCGGAAAAATCGATAACGGCGCATTATGCCACAATAGTGTTAAGAGATCGCGGGGAGTTTTGAGCGTTATTCGAGCTATACCCGTCATCTTTCAAGTTGCTTCTTTGTTGGCTGCACTCACTCACCCCGGTCACATAGTTATCTATGCTCCCGGGGATTCGCTCCCTTGCCGCCGCGATGCATCTTGAAATCCATAGGGTATATACCCGTTATTCTGAAACAGATATTACACCAGCCGCTTATCAATAGAATAATTCATTCTGGTACTCTGAATGACAAAACGATACCGTGATTTAATTTGATGCGAAATGTGCTTTCAAATCAGGCACAAAGAAGAAAATAAGAGAAATCAATATTGGGCACACTGCAAATAAACATATTAGGAATTAATGACATTACGTTCACAATAATTTCCTTTTTTACAATTTTTTCATCAAGGATGTAATAGTCCCTATAGTGAATATAATTTCATCTCATTATCCAAATATTTGTTAATCAATAAATCAATAAATCAATAAATCAATAAACTTCTTAGCAATAAGAAAGACTTATCAAATTAGTACGTTTATAGACGCTCAAAATAAATACAATTTTTTACTAAGTTATACTCATTCAATATTACAACATATTAACATCTCATCAATATAATGATGAATTAATGCTCAAAAAAAATAATAAAATTATTATCATTCATCATAGACCTAGCGGCCTATTTTTGTTTGTCATTATAGTTGTTTTATATATTATTTATTAAAAACATAGACATATTTTATCATTTATATCTACGTTTTTAAGTACGAAAATATAATTAACCGGTTGTTATTTTATAATAAAACACAAAGATCAAAAAAATTGACTTTTATCTGAGAGAAAAGGTATCTTAAAAAACATCGAGACAAAATAAATCTTTTTATCTACACCAATGAATAGATAGTTTGCTTTTTATTTTAATCTTTTAAAAGATTAAAATTATTAAAAATGGTAATAAAATGGTGATAACGATAAATAAAAAGACTCAGATATAAAAATTGACTTTTAGGAAACATAAAGAAACGGAATTCTAATAAGAAGTAAAAATAAGCTATTAAATATAGCTAACAAAGCTGGTTCCACCCCAAGTGATTTTATATAACCATAACAGGTTGAATTAAAATCTTGGAATTATTAATTATATTTTTAAAATCAATCATAAGAGGTAATATTATGTCAGAGATCGAAGTCATTTCTTTAAAAGCACCAATCAGCGTTATTGCAAAAGTAACTAACAAATCACCATATAAACTTAAACTTATTCAGGATTCTATCCGTCTGGATCAAGGTGAGTGGACAACTCTTCCTCCTCAAGTCATTAATAGAAGCAATGATAGCACGCCAGGAAAAGCGATTTGGAGAAGTGATTCAAACAGCCTGATAGGTGGTGTTGCAGGACGCTGTACTTATGTATTTGTAGATAGCAAAGGCGAAATCTATAGTATCTATATTACATGGAGTAACCCTTTGATTGGCAGCAGCAGCTACTCAATCTCAACCGATTATTTAGGTGATGATTTACATTTATCCTATACAGCAGATGGCGGTAATAATCCAGTAGTAGAATATATGATTGTAAGCTAATACTTAATCACTAGTATTAACAACCATTCCTGTGAAAAGATATTTAAATTAATATCTATACAACAGGAATGGTTTATTTATTATTTCTGTACCATCCTCTCTTTTATTAAAGTGGATCATATCTCCATTCTGGCTAATACAATCAACTCAACCTGATTAAAATGGTGATTTTTAGCCGCTACTTTTAATTCTCTTATTATTTAAAATTTTATTTTTTAGTTCCTTTTTTACAGTATTACATTGATTTTAATATGTTTTTACAGAGGGTGCCCGATAAGTATTAAAACGATCGAGTAAGATGGCAGGATCTTGCTCAATTATTGCCATATGACGATATTTTTCATGTAAGAATTGTTCATCAGCCATTTTATTAATCATCGCAATTAGCGGATCATAAAAGTTATTAATATTAAGAATACCGCAAGGTTTCGTATGTAACCCAATCTGACTCCAAGTAAATACCTCACTGAACTCTTCCAATGTGCCAAAACCTCCAGGTAAAGCAACAAAACCATCAGCTAACTCAATCATTTTGTTTTTACGCTGATGCATAGTTTCAACAACGTATAATTCTGTCAGATTTTTATGTGATATTTCCCGCGACTCCAATAATGTTGGAATAACACCAATGACTTTCCCTCCCTCTGCCAAAACCGTATTAGCAACAGCTCCCATAATGCCCACACTGGCGCCACCATAAATGAGCGTAAGATTACGTTTAACCAATTCCTTTGCGAAGATAATGACATTTTCTTTATAGATTTCAGATATGCCCAGACTTGAACCACAATAAACAGCAATACTTTTCATCATCTCAGCTCCTGTTACTTTACCTTCACATGAAAAATAGGATTATACGTTAGTATCACAATCATACAACTCACTTATAAAACTGATACCAAGAAAAACAAAATAAAGACGGTTTCTTTCATATTCAATATATTAGCATTAATCATAACTTATGCTTAATTATTATGATATGAAATCAAACATCAATTAAATGGCAATAAATACCTTCATCACTTGTAATCCCTAAATCACCAACATATTAAAATACAATGCAAATTTATATCAGAATTATATTTCAATAATAAAATTTAATTTCACTATAACCATATAATATAGTCTAATAAATGAAAAATATTTCGCTAAAATTATATTCTCTAAACCTATTGAGTTATCTACGTTTCACTGCGAAGATTATCGGTCAGATCACTTGATTTTAATTGAGGTTTTGCCCGGATGTCTTCTTCCAAGCTCCAAAAGAGTGCTTTTCCATTAATACCTGTAATACTGTTACTACTTGCCATGACATCAATTCAGGGCGGTGCTTCTCTTGCCAAAACGCTGTTTCCGGTCATCGGTGCACCGGGTGTTACCGCACTGCGCCTAGGTCTTGGAACTCTCATTCTGTTTATTATTTTTAAACCTTGGCGCCTGCGTTTTAGCCGAAAATCCATCATGCCACTGCTTACATATGGTATTGCTCTTGGCGCGATGAATTATACATTCTATATGGCACTGACAACGATTCCTTTAGGTATTGCCGTAGCTCTTGAATTCACCGGCCCATTGGCTGTAGCTATGTTCTCATCACGCCGACCCATAGACTTTCTTTGGGTGGCATTGGTTATCGCCGGCTTAGCTTTCCTACTACCCATTGGCAATAATAATATTGATAGTTTAGATCTTATAGGGATTATTTATGCACTCAGCGCGGGTGTTTGCTGGGCACTGTATATTATTTTCGGCCAACGCGCCGGTGCAGGTCATGGAGCAGCAACGGCGTCTATTGGTTCATTTATCGCTGCTATGATATTTTTCCCTGTCGGCTTAATACAAACGGGGCCAGAACTATTATTTGATATGTCAATTCTCCCTCTGGCACTGGCAATTGCGATTCTGTCTACTGCATTCCCATATACACTGGAAATGATTGCTCTAACCCGTTTACCTGCACAAACATTTGGTACTCTAATGAGCCTTGAACCCGCACTGGGTGCGCTATCTGGTATTGCATTTCTGAATGAACATTTAACTATAACGCAATGGCTGGCGCTGTTCTGTATTATTTTTGCCTCCATCGGTTCTACATCAACAATAAAAAGAAAACCTAAAATCACCGAAGTCGATTAATCATTTTATTTAATCGTAATAAAATAGAAGCCGGAGGAGTAGAGTCATTCTCCGGTTTTTTTATAAATAAAAAACTCATTCATGACAAAATTATTCACACAGATTTACCTGATAAATCATTATATTTTTCAATATTAATCCAAGAATTTCATGGTGAATATTTTCCTATAAAAATTAACTATTGATTTAATAGGAATAAACTATATGATTTAAGACTAATATCGAGTTACATTCATCTCATCAATGAAAAGCTCATTATTAACATCCAGGGGAAATTATTAAGCACATTGGAACATGCGTGGCAGAAATTTCATTGCCATCCATGAAATGCTGGATACCTTTCGTGCCACGATTATTGAACATTCAGATATCTTTGCAGAAAGAGTCGTACAACTTGGTGGAATAGCTCTTGGCACCGTACAAGAAGTTAATAGACACACAGCACTGAAAAGCTACCCAACAAATATCCATGACGTGCAGGACCATCTAAAAGCACTGGCCGACCGTTATGCTGTTGTCGCTAATGATATCCGCAAAGCGCTGAACGAAGTTGAAGATGAAAACACCGCAGATATGTTAACTGCCGCCTCTCGTGATCTCGACAAATTCTTATGGTTTATTGAAGCAAGCGTTGAGCAGTAAAATATAAAGAGCCGTCATATTATATACCCTATGGATTTCAAGATGCATCGCGGCGGCAAGGGAGTGAATCCCCGGGAGCATAGGTAACTATGTGACCGGGGTGAGCGAGTGCAGCCAACAAAGAGGCAACTTGAAAGATAACGGGTATAGAGCTCTGAGACTTACAGGCTCCTGTTAATAACGAGGGCCTGTTTACCATTATACCCAAGTCCGACACGGCAAAACATCATAAAATGCCCTCCATACGGATAAATTTCACCATATTCTTTAAAAATCAGCACAAATTGTCTATAATCCACACTTATTTTCAGAAATAACTTGAGGAAATAACAAAATGGACAACGAAGTAAAAGACAGCAATGGCACTCTACTTAATGATGGCGATTCTGTACAGGTCATCAAAGATCTAAAAGTAAAAGGCACATCAGCAACGTTAAAACGCGGCACTTTGATTAAAAATATCCGTCTTACCCATCGTGAAGATGAAATCGAATGTCACGCAGATAAAATCAGAGGATTAGTATTAAAAACCTGTTTTCTGAAAAAAGTAGGATAAATCGTCTTTTCTATCGATTTTATTTACTGAATTAGCCGATAAAAAAGGGGGGATAGGGCTGCTCAGGGGCAACCTTGTTAGGCAGTAAGCGAAGCTAACTAACAGACACTTCCCCCTTTCTTTATGCCTATGCTTATAACTATCGTTAAAATCATCTAATATCTTTTAATTTTTCTCATATAAAAAATTAACATTCACAAATAAAACATAAAATAGGGATAATTAAAATCATCCCCAAACAAATAAATATTTTTTTATAAAATCATTCAATCTCAATATAGCACGCTCTTCTTACAGCGTCTTAGCCCACGCCGTAGGCATGCTACTGTTTTCTAATAAATACTAAAAAGTTGACTTTTTACATGCTATACTGTATAAAAAAACAGTAACATCAATGCAAGGAAATCTGATATGGAACCAATAATCATCATCCCCGGTCATTTATGCACATCAGAGTTATTTGCCTACCAAATACCTAGTCTTTGGAAGCATGGTTCTGTCACAATACCATCAATACTGGAAGGTAGTAGCCTTACAGAAATGGCGAAAGACATCATCCAGCAGGCACCCCCCTATTTTTCTCTTGCTGGCATGTCTATGGGCGGTTTCATTTGTCTGGAAATAATGAAGTTAGCTCAGGAGCGCGTAAGCCGATTAGCTTTACTTAACAGCTCTGCGCGTCCAGAGGCAGAAGAACAAAAAAAGATGAGAGGGAATTTACTAAATAAAACCACACTGGAAAATTTTGAAGAAATCTTGAAAGATATGGCCACCGCAGGAGTGCACAAATCTCGTCAGCACGATAAAAATCTTATAAATACTATTATTCGTATGGGGAAAGAAACTGGCTTTGATGCTTATGTTCGTCAATCCAAGGCTTTGGGTAAACGTACAGATAATCGACATATTTTAACCCATATCAGTGTACCTACATTGGTTCTTGTCGGTGACAGTGACACTATAACTCCACCTGAACATTCAGAAGAAATGGCTGAAAAGATACCAAACGCAAAATTAATTAAATTATACGAGTGTGGACATGCCACAACACTTGAGCAACCAGAGGAAGTGAACAAAGCGCTCATCGAGTGGTTAAATATGAATTAAACTATCAATGCACGATGATATTATTTCAACATATCAAACAGTTAAGTTAAACGGAAATCAGAATATGTTAACATACAATAAAGCACTGGAGTTCTTTGGTCGTGATTTCAATTTTCCCCACACAATCAAAGGACTTCCAGAGAAATTATCCGATTTGAGAGATCTTGAAATTGGTTTTTTTAAAACAAGTGATGAGGTATCTCTTTCTTTTTGGAAGGCCGGTAAAGGAGAAACTTTAATATTCATCCCCGGTTGGTCCTCGCATGGTGCAGAATATATATACCCTATGGATTTCAAGATGCATCGCGGCGGCAAGGGAGCGAATCCCCGGGAGCATAGATAACTATGTGACCGGGGTGAGCGAGTGCAGCCAACAAAGAAGCAACTTGAAAGATGACGGGTATAAATATAATATATCTTCTCAGCAAGAAATATGAAGTTTATGTATTGGATCAGCGTAACCATGGTTTATCTCAAAAAGTAAATTATGGAAATAGAATTTCTCGTTTTTCTGCTGATCTTCATGAATTTATTGTTGCTGCTAATATAAAGAAAGCATATTTTTGTGGGTGGTCTATGGGATGCTCGGTACTATGGAGCTACATTGACCTTTTCGGATTGGAAGTAATAAAAAAAATAGCATTGATTGATGAACCACCTTCTATTTATTGCCACGCGGATTGGTCAGAGGAAGAAAGAATTAAAGCAGGAGCTTTTACAAGCTCGCCGGAAGCTTTAATAGACGTCTACAGTGGAAAAATTCCCGGGAATAAAATGCTCTTTAATTCTGATATACTTAAATATTATACAACAGAAGGAGCTCCTGCATTTTTCAATTCACAAGCCTTTGCCAATGAATTTGCTCCACAAAGTATAGATGATTTGAAATCAGTACTATTTGAACATATTTTAAATGATTGGCGAGATGTTATTTCCCATAAAATAACCGTTCCTACTTTAATTTTTTCAGGTGAAAACAGCAACTGGATAGAAAGCCAACAATGGATTTCATCTACTGTACCAAAAGGGGAAATTATAATCTATGGTCGGGAAGAACATGGAGATCACTTCTTAGCGCTTAAAGATCCATTAAGATTTTCAAAGGGTCTTTCTGCTTTCTTTTATTAAAAAACAGGAGAAAAGAATGTTTACCGGACTGAGTGCTTTTCCTTTGACACCGCTGTATGACAACAAGGTGGATGAGAAGACATTTATCTCGCTTATTGAAAATCTTGTTGAAGCGGGAGTGGACTCTATCGGCGCACTGGGATCGACGGGTAGCTACGCCTATCTTACATTGCCGGAGCGCGCGCATGTCGCCCGACTGGCTGTTGAACATGCGAACAGTATGCCGGTGATGGTCAGCATTGGAGCGCTGCGTGTAGCGGATATACTCAGCCTTGCTGAAGATGCCCAACACGCGGGTGTTAGCGCAGTAATGCTGGCGCCTGTTTCTTACCAGCGTCCCACACCGGATGAGGTGTATTCGCTCTATGAAGAAGTCAGCCGTCATCTATCCGTACCGCTTTGCGTCTATGATAATCCTGCAACGACAGGTTTTGAATTTAGCGATGAGCTGCTGATTAACATTGCCAGTTTACCGTCTGTCAGCTCGCTCAAACTTGCTCGCTTGCCGCAGGAACTGCCTCTGGCTACACAACAGGTGAATGCGCTTCGTTCCCGCCTTCCCGGCCACGTTTCGCTCGGAATCAGCGGGGACTGGCAAGCGGCGACGGGCCTCTGTGCTGGATGTGATGTCTGGTTCTCCGTCATGGGTGGACTTTTTCCGCGAACTGCACTGGCTATCACTCGCGCAGCAAAGAATAATGATACAAAAACGGTACAGATGTTGTCGGATGCCCTTGAACCTGTTTGGAGGCTCTTCAAAACCTATGGTAGCCTCAGAGTCACCGCAGCAGCCGCTGAGTTACTGGGCAAAGTAACCGCCCCTTGCCTTCCCTTTCCACTCAAGTCATTATCAGGTCAGCCCCGTGATCAACTAGGCGCCATGCTCGAAGATTTAAAAAATCTTATTTAAACCAAATGATGAAAAATATGCTCGCCGGGGATTTTCTTTTCCGGCGAAGAGGCGTCTTTCTTTACGCCATCGTGCTTGTAGATGATACCACTACCTTACCTACGTTATTTAGCTCAATCTATATCACTTGTAGGGAATAGAGTACTCAAAAATGCAGGTAAAGACGAATAATAAAACCTAAGCTATATTGACAAAATTGTAGCTTTAAAGCTACAGTGTATCACATGAATACGATTAAACATTATCTCACTCCCGACGATCGGGATTTGTATATAGAGTTCCTGAAAGGGATTCGTGACCCAATAGCGAAATCAAAAATTTCGTCGCGGGTTAACCGGATGGTCACAGGAAATTTTGGTGATCATAAACCATGCAGAGAAGGTGTCTGGGAGCTTCGTATAGATCAGGCTATTACATGCCTGAAAGATTACTTAAAGAGGTGATTATGGCCAAAGCACGTTTACATGATGATGCGATGGTGCAGCTTCTCCGCGAAGACCCTGAATTTGCGCAGCATTATCTGCATCAGGCTTTTATTGATATGGATGAAGAAGGCGGGCAGGAAGCGTTTCTAATGGCATTGCGCCACGTAGTAGAGGCGCGTGGAGGAATGGCTCAAGTTGCTGAAAAAGCAGGCATTTCTCGTGAGACTCTGTATCGCACACTGTCGCCGAAAGGCAATCCGACACTCAAAACTCTGCGTAGCGTAGTTGCAGCAACAGGATTCCAATTCTCACATATTGCTGCGATAGCTTAGTCTTTGATTGATTGGAATGATAAAATCTGGATGGCGATGATATATACCCTATGGATTTCAAGATGCATCGCGACGGCAAGGGGGAGAATCCCCGGGAACATAGATAACTATGTGACCGGGGTGAACGAGCGCAGCCAACAAAGAGGAAACTTGAGAGATAACGGGTATAAGCAGCAACTTAAGGCTGCTCTTCCCTGTAATCGCCATCTTCTACATCCCGCCAAACTGTCGTGGCGCAGCATCAGAGGTACCATTGGTTTACCCTGTTTTTCCAGATATCCACGAGTGACCTCGAAGTAGGTAAACGTTAATTCAGATTTAACAAAACGCAATTGTATAAGGTGGCTGATTGCATCGTCCACAAAAACTAGAATACGGGTATATACCCAATGGATTTCAAGATGCATCGCGGCGGCAAGGGAACGAATCCCCGGGAGCATAGATAACTATGTGACCGGGGTGAGCGAGTGCAGCCAACAAAGAAGCAACTTGAAAGATGACGGGTATAAGAAAAACGGTGAGACTTTCAATCACATCGGACTGAGTTCCCTTCAAATGATCTACTATTTCAAATAGCTTATTTACCCTATTGATGAATTAACAAATATCAAGCACAAGAATATAGAAAAATACATAAAGCGAAATGAGGTTTGAGAAAAAAATAAGAAACTAAGAGCCTATCTCAATAGACGTAATTGTTGCAGGCCATTCTTATCAATGAACAGTGAACACGGACAGCGCGGAAAAACCGGAGCGTACACGTAGTACGTGAGGATTTTGAGCACTGCCCAAGTTCGCTCTTTATGGCAAAGAAGGGCAAATAAAATAGCCCTATTGAGATAGGCAGTAACTATGTCGTTAAATGAACACATAAATATCTGCAAATTTATATGACTTTAAAGAACTTATTTAAATTAATTTATACCCGTAATCATTGAAGATGCTTGATTTTATCCGAAATGGAGATCATGTAGTAGTTCAAACCTGATCTGACAGTCGCCCACTTTGATTCAGTGCCTGTCAGATTAAATTTGGGTTAGATTTTTTTCCGCCCAGATTAATTTTCCCTCCAATAATGTTTCTATTGGCGTGCGACCACAACACATTTTTCCTTGATGAGTACGATAATGGTTGTAATTATTTATCCAGATCCTTTTGTAGCTCACTGAGTGAGCTATACAGTTTCTTTCTGAATGTGATCTGATAAAACTCGTTCAAAATCGTTTTATGGAAACATTCTCCTCAACAATTTGGTTATACTCGCTCGCGGTGGAATCTTTCCTTTTTTATATTTAAAATCAAAGGATTATTTAATATCCAGCCCTCAATCAGCACACTTTACCGATTCTTCCGAAAAAATTCGATTGTCTGGCGGCAAGCCGCTCCAACATTGAATATTCCCGATCCCGAATATGATGAAAAAATGGCACGTATTACCGAAGCATTAGAGCACGTATCAGAAAAGCATCCTGTCGTTTATGAAGATGAAGTCGATATCCATTTTAATCCTAAAATTGGGGCTGACTGGTATGTTAAAGGACAGCAAAAACGGATCGTCACGCCCGGAAAAAATCAAAAATATTATTTGGCAGGGGTAGTGACCGGGTAGCTGCGATAACCGCCAACTTTTAAGCGGCCACTTCAATGGGTAATCCTGCAATGAAAGGGAACGAGTGGGAACAATTCCGGTGGTGGCTAAACACTACCTGCAAGGTTACGCGATGTTTTAACAAAAAGGAAAGGGCATAAAGCCCCTTTTTTATTGACGCTCCTTATTTATCGCTATACATTGTATAACAATAAATAAGGAGGCGGATATGAACAAAAACCTGACAAAAGCAATTCGGTTGAATGACGAAGATTTTCACCTGTTTGAATCCTACGCGAACGGCAAAGGGATAACATTCAGCGAATTGTGCAAAAGTGCAGTAAGGGAAAAAATCGAGGACGAGTTAGATTTACAACTCGCCACTGAAAGCTATGAGGACTATCTCAGTGATAAAACAACAATCAGCCATGACGAACTGTTTAAATCTGTTTGAGGTGGTGAGGCATGACACGCTACCGGACAGAGTACACAAAGCGGTTTGTCAAAGAGTTTAAGAAAATCGACGCGGTACACCAGAGAGTTATCCAGAAGTACATAGAGACGCATATTAACAACGCGGTGAATCCCCGCCTGATGGGTAAAATCCTGAAAGGTGATAAAGCCGAATTTATCCGCTGGCGCATCGGAGATTACCGTCTCATTGCCACGATAGAAGATGAAAAGCTGCTGGTCATTGCATTGAGCGTTGGACACCGCAAAGACGTGTACAAGAAATTTTAATCGGAAAGGGGCATACCAAATTTAAACCCGATAGAGCGATTATGGAAGGTCATGAATGAACAGGTTCGAAATAACCGTTATTTCGCGGATAAACATGAATTTCGAGACAACGTCTTCAAATTTTTCACCACAACGCTACCGGATATAGCGGACTCGCTGATGTCTAGAATTAACGACCATTTTCAGGTGCTAAAAACTGCATCTTGAAGTTTCTTGGGTATATACCCTATGGATTTCAAGATACATCGCGACGGCAAGGGAGTGAATCCCCGGGAGCATAGATAACGATGTGACCGGGGTGAGCGAGTGCAGCCAACAAAGAAGCAACTTGAAGGATAACGGGTATAGATTATATTTTTGTCATATCAGCAAAAAACTTCTACATTTACTGCTCTTTTTTATTGCAATTTATCTCATGATAATAAAACCTTTATGAATTAAATATTACATGAGGTTTATTATGTCTGTTCCTGCATTTGGATTAGGTACTTTTCACAACGCGGAATGAAATGAGAGGAAACGTTATGAGCATAGTTAAATACAAACGAAGTGAATTGCCACCTTTGACTGAAACACGGAAATCTGAACTTAATGTGCTGTCTGACAAGCCTGATAATGACATTGATTACAATGATATCGCACCACTGGACAACACTTGCTGGAAAAAAACTGTACGGGGCGATTCTATTACCCGATAAAAACATAAACTTCGGTCATATTAAGACTAAAGCAATCTCATATTGCTATATTACTGCCAATAACAACAAGAATCGGCCTTGCCTTCGCCAGGCGTGAGTTTCAATTTTACACAGCCCTTCATTGATACGCTGACAATGTGTTTCCACTAACCGGCAACCTTGCAATAGTCGATCACTCTCATAACCATTTTCGCACTACCACTCCAGAAGGAAATCCCTCGACACTCACACTAAATAATACATTTTTTTTACCACACCAAAAGGCTTACACAATCTGAAAACCACACACAAAGACATTACGTGATTGTATGAGAACTACCGACTGATTTTATACAGACACCTTATCGGAAAATGCTTTATACAATGAATTTCAAGGTAAAAACACGAGATTATCAACAGTGATTGATATTTTAGATGAGCTGAATCGCGATGGTACGTTAAGTTTAAAAATACATGATATGACAAATTATTACCCTGATAGCAATATTTATTTGATTATCTAATAGCGTATATTTCAGGATGCACATGTCATTATTTTCATCATCTTGTTGATGTTTTTCACTTCTTCTCTACTCTTTTTTATAGGTATGAAAACTCCTAACTCTCATCAAAAATGCGGCGATATCTATTGTCAATTTATTCCCTACCAATATGAGGTTCTATTATGTCTAATGATAAAACAGGAAAACCACTAAAGCAGGGAAACAGCGAAAGAGATCTCGATATACGTGACCGAAACTATTTCCGAAAACTGGCCCTATTCGATGATACTGTTGTAGTCGGTGCAGAAATGATCGGCACTGGTTATGATGTTTTTGGTAAGTACTGCAACGTAGGAAGTTGTATTAACTCGCTTTTCGATGAACAAAAAGTCAACGCAAGTGAAGATAACTTCAAGAAGATCACCATCCTCGGAAAGACTCTAAAAGTCCCCCGTTATGTCGATTGTTATAGTGCCGGAGATTTGAAATATACCAATGCATCAGGAGAATCAATTGAGTCATATCAAAGCAGTATTTCCAGTAAAAGCCGCATTAAAGGTAACTACATATTCTTTAGCGCATCATTGGGTGTCGATTTCGCCACAGACAGCCTGACAGCTTCTGAAAATGCATTTTCCCGCATTCAATATACTTATGGCCTCTATGTACTCAAAGGTTCAGCGGAAGCGTTAAAAGAGTTTCTTAAAGAAAGTGTTAAAACGGCCCTTGATAAGGCAGATACCGAGGAGGATATGGATGACCTCTTTAATACCTGGGGCTCTCACTTTCTTAGCGGCGTGGTTATGGGTGGCTGCGCACAATATTCATCATCTACGGACAAATATACTTCGAATCTAACAAACACTCTTGACGTGGTTGCAGCAGCCTCATTCGCGGGCTTTGTCGGTCTCTCTGTTAGTACAAAGAATTCACTTAAGGAAGACATAAAGAAATTTCGTTCAGCATCCAGCACGAAAACCCACTCCATTGGCGGTAATCTGTCTCAATTTGATCCTTTCGGTGGCGCGACAAACGCAGAGCAAGCTTCATTAGAAGCAATAGCCGCAGCAAAAAAAGCATTTGATAATTGGAAAACCAGTGTTCCTAGTGCCCCTGAATTAGTTAACTTTACAGACTCCAAACCACTGACGGGGATTTGGGAACTATGTACAACATCAGTACAAAAGAAGAAACTTAAAACATATTTCGAAACCGTCTGGGGACCAAGAGAGTCAGCTAAGCGGCAACTGCATGCAGATTATATTGACGAAATCATTATTTCAAAAGCACCTATCCCTGAAAATTATATATTAGCAGGAGGATGTGCTTATCCTGGCTGGCTGGGCGGAACGAATAGTCTAAGCACTCCCTATATTTATCTGTGTTACCACAGGGTGTCATTCAACTCGATTATCGACAATGAACAACGTCATAAATGTGTTAGCGATATGAAGGTAATAGCAGAGGAAGGCATTAACCCAGAAAGCGAAGAAAGCGAAGAAAGCGAAGAAAGCGAAGAAGGCTGGATTAAAATTCCGCAGGATATAAACTGGGGAATGGGTACAAAAAAAATCTATCTATGTTATCGACAAGAAGAATACAACCATGAGAAAGCAATAACAGACATTATTACTATTTATGATTCTTATCCTCCAGTTACTCTTCCACCTTACGGATATCAGGTGGTTCGCGGCGAACAGAATTCAAACGGTAATGTTAATGAGGGATGGACCACTGCATGGAGTATTTATATAGCCACTACTCGTGGTGTAGATAAGTGATTGAATCTTCATGTTAATATATAGGTTGTCTAAATATAGTCCTATTGCAAGCAGCAATACAAGTTAGACTTTCCCTAGTACACCAGAGCTAAACACTAGGATAATGCCGTGACCAAATGATTTTTTAACAATCTTAAAAGGAACGAGTTAGAGAACGTATCTGCCTGCAAGACTTGCAACTTTATCAGTGCTAATGTTTTCAATTGCATTGAAATATTTTACAACCGAGCCTGGAGGCCTTGGAATGGGCCTCTCGTTACGTGGGCAGTTCAGCAAGTAAGTTTACGGTTGCGGGATTGGACATGCTCGTGATTTAAACGCCGCAACCAATATTCACCTTGAGGGGTTGCGAATACTCTCAGTCGAATAATATGTTTATGGTGATAGGGAATACCAACACGTTAAACGTTACTACCAATAACAACAAGAATCGCCTTATTTTCGCCAAGTGTGAGTTTCAATTACCCTTTTTCATGCCCCCAGTTTCCGCCGCTGAAAGAACTTCCGGCTGCTCAATAGGGAAAACGGGTAGAGCCTGCAATAATCTTGGGCCATACCTTTTGCTCAGTAAGCGCCTGTCATAAATCACCACATCACCATAACATTCATGGCTACGGATAAGTCTTCCTACTTGCTGAATAAGGCTAAAAGAAGCACTTGGTAAACTCTGCACTTCAAAAGGATAACGTTTAAGTGATTTCAACCACTCGCTTTCAGTAATAATGACCGGATTATTCACCGGCGGAAATGAGATTTTTTGAATGTGAACTTGGGACAGATAATCTCCCTTTAAATCCAGCCCTTCCGCAAAAGATTGTAATCCAATCAGTACACTACATTGCCCTTCATTAATACGCTGGCAATGTGTTTCCACTAACCGATAACGTGGCTGATCCCCTTGCACAAGTAACATCAGGCGTAAATCCGTTACATAAGAGAGAAAGATATCCATCGCCCTCTGACTGCTGAACAAAACCAACATGCCTTTATGTTGCTGCCTCAGCAATTGAGCTCTGAAATAACACGCCATCTCTTGTAAATGAGCAGTTTCATTGTGCAGTGTCGGCTCCAATGACATTTTGGGGATAACCAGTTTGCCCTGCCGTACATGATCAAAAGGTGATGACAATGCGACAAAACGGTCCCCGGCTTTTTCAGTTAACCCGGTCAATTCCTGAATACGAGAAAAACTATTCAGAGAACGAAGCGTTGCCGATGTCACGACCACATGAGGAATGCTACGCCAAAGCAGTTGATTAAGCTGTTCACTAACTCGGATGCCGGCACAATGGAAATAGAGGTGCGATTGATTTTTCTCATCACGGCGTCTAAGCCATTTTGATATCGGTGCACTGGATGACTCTTCCAACGCTGCTAAACGCCACAACTTAGTCATATTTTCAAAATATCCAAGCGTGCGACTGGTATGCAAAATAGACCGATGCAATCTGATAATATCCTGTTTAGCCGTCCGCTCAGTCAAATCATTCAGTATCGCTTCTGCCAAACCTCGTAAACCGTCGGTCAATTTAAATAGCTGCTGACAACAAAGTAGCAAGTTATCCGGTAATTTGCCCCGCTCAAACAGATACTCATCGACTTCATTCTTTTCAGGTAAAAACGCCTGAGTGATAATTGCGAGCTCTCTAAAGCATTCCCGTAGTTTTTCGCTGTGTTCATTAAGGCGACTGGCATTCGCTAAGCGTGGTGGCTTTGCCGGATGGAATTGCACCAGATATTGCTCAACATGACGAACAAAAGTATCCAATTGACCATTAAGTTGAAACAGGGTGATTTCCCCTTCAACTTCCAGAGAATCCCTGGCAACATCCGGTATATGGTGCCCTTCGTCGAGTACCAATAACAAATTTTTAGCGTCAGGGAGTACCGATTCACTCTCCAATGCCGCCATCACTAACGCATGGTTAGCGACCACCACATCGACATTTTCGATCTCACGGCGAGCAATAAAAAATGGACAACGATGATAATACTGGCAGTTACGTCCCAGACAATTTGCTTTATCCGTACTCACTTTCCCCCACAAAGCATCGGACAAAGCCAATTTATGGTGATCACGTAACCCATCCCAAGCAAAAGTTGTGTAATCACTACGCAACCGACGGCACAATTCCCGCTCTTCACTACTGGCAAGCTCTGTTTTGTCCTCAACCAAAAACATAAGATCGATCTGCTCACTCTCGGTCGCACAGATAGCGTCAAGATTGCGTGGGCAAACATAGCGACCACGACCAAAAGCACCGGTAAATTTCAGATCGGGAATAATTTTACGCAACAGAGGAAGGTCTTTACTGTAAATCTGATCTTGTAAAGCGACATTCGCCGTACTCACGACCAATGGCTTACTTTCCGCTCTGCTGATAGCAATCCCAGGTAGCAGGTAAGAAAGGGTTTTACCGATTCCCGTTGGTGCCTCAATAACCAAATGACGACCTTCCTGATCCGCAAGCGTTTTTGCAACTTCGGCAATCATCTGCCGCTGCGGAGCACGAGAAATAAAACCATCAATATGTTGAGGTAATATCTTATACCACTGACTTATCTGATTTTTTATTGAATTGGAAAGTGCCATTGGATTCTACTGCTATGAAATCGGAGCGCTATTGTCCCACAGAGCAAAAATGAAATCAGCTTTATGTCGAGGCGACAGTCAACTCGTTTGTTAAATTGGTGAGCACCTTGCCAGCTATTCAGAACGCTATATACTTCTTATTTTCTACAACATACTTCCTATTTTCTACAACACCTGAGAACAATAATGAAAAAGCTCCTTATCATTTTCATCGCTATCTTTGCATTTGGTTCAATTGGCGGCGTATTCTTGGCGGGCCTTAATATGTATACCCGCTCAACCACACCGATAGAATCACTAACCAGCCAACAACCAGAAACCACCACAGCACCGGTACAACAACAATAACGGGCCGTGGCATTATTTTATCTTTGTATCAAGTGAGAGATCCCATGAATAACGCATACTTTGTCACTCCACAATGGCTAAAAGATCATCTTGATGATAAGAATCTCGTCATCCTTGATGCAACCGCCCCACCACCACCTCAACAGATTGATTGTCATAAACTTTGGCTGGATACCCATATCCCCGGCGCCCAATTTTTTGATTTAGACAAAATTGCCAATCATCAAAGTGGATTACCTCACATGCTGCCCGATCCGCAAACTTTTAGTCAGGCTGTTGGCGCAATGGGGATCAGTGAAAATCATTTAGTCGTGATTTATGACCAAGGCAATATGTTCTCTGCCCCTCGTGCATGGTGGACATTTAAGATATTCGGTAGCTACAACGTCCGTATTCTTGATGGCGGTTTACAAGACTGGCAACAGGCAGGATTTCCAACAGAATCAGGTGAAGTGAAATGCAATCACCAAATCTTTAGTACCGATTTCAATGCCGACAAAGTGAAATCACTGGAACAAATTCTGGATGCGCTAAATGATCAACAAACCCAAATTGTCGATGCTAGAGCAACAGATCGCTTTCAAGCTAAAGCACCAGAACCGCGTCCCGGATTAAGAATGGGCCATATTCCTGGCAGTAAAAACGTTCCGTGGACAATGTTGGTAGAGAATGGCCACTTTAAATCAGAAACTGAAATGACCGATATTTTCCATAAGCAAGGCGTCGATTTAAACAAACCGGTTATCACCAGTTGTGGATCGGGTATGACTGCTGCCGTTTTAGTATTGGGTTTAGATATCATCGGTAAGAAAGATGTTTATTTATATGATGGATCATGGGCTGAATGGGGAGCAGACAATACCCTACCACTTGAAAAATAATTAAATACCATAGGGCATATTCACGCTATGCCCTTTAATTATTTAACATAATCAAATAGCATCCAATCAAATAAGTTCCATATCGTTATATACCCGTCGTCTTTCAAGTTGCTTCTTTGTTGGCTGCACTCACTCACCCCGGTCACATAGTTATCTATGCTCTCGGGGATTCGCTCCCTTGCCGCCGCGATCCATCTTGAAATCCATAGGGTATATTTCATAATCCTATCTATTAACTTCTCAATAAAGATTATTATTTATCAATCAAAATCACATAAAATAATCAAACCAACATATTTATAAATTTAAATATTATTATTATCAACTTAAAATTCAACTCTGTTTTTTATTTGAAAATAAGATTAAGATATTACTCCAACAGGGATTACATTTAGAGTAAATACATAAGGAGACCAGCACCAAAATGGGTTTAAAACCCATTGATTTTTATCTGGAATATTACCTTATTTCACGATTTACCACAAAGAAATAAAAATCAAACACCCCGATGCAATGGGTTATAAAAAAGTTGAATATTGATACTTTTACCAGAGCATAATATCAAAATTTATATTATAAAAATGGAGAGTAAAAATGACTATTTCGCTTACAGATCAAAGAATAAATCTCGCACTCAGCTTTATCAGTGGCGCAGGGAGTATAATAACTGAAAAACCAGAGCCGACTATGGTTGCAGAAGATATTCAAACATCATTGGAACAGAGCAGAGTGACAGCTAACAGATTTTCTATTATTTGGGGCCCTGCCATTTTTCGCGTTGATAACGGAAAAAACACCAAGGATAATAAGGATGACCACGTTTTATTCATTGTAAAAAATCGCAAGATTCCCCATGATTATCGCATCGTTATCCGAGGATCATGGTCTGATGTTAACTGGCAAGTTGAAAATTTTGCTGTACATGAAACAGTAAACTGGTCACTTTGGGATCAAAATATACCCGAAGAGTTTAAAGATGCTAAGATTTCTTATGGAACCCATGTAGCATTAAACTATATTGTTAATCAAGTAAAAAGTAACAATATCCCTGGTTATGGAGAATCACTCATTGAAGCAATTAATAAAATTGCTTCAGAAAAAGGCATACATAATATTACCATCACCGGGCACAGTTTGGGTGGTATTCTCGCGTCTACCCTTGGATTATATTTAAAACGCTTATACCTTAATAAAGGGAACAATAATATTCGTATTCATGTTTGCTCTTTTGCTAACCCAAATACCGGTAATGACGTTTTTGCCTCTTACATTAAATCTGTTTTCAACCACCCGTCAGCAACTAGCTATAAGAGCCATTTTTTAAGGATATATAATCGTAAAGATGTTATTTCCCTCATTTGGAATCTGGATGGATTAGCAAAAATCCCAACTATCTATGAACCATTAATTAAATTAGATGAGAAACTAATTGACAGATTTAAAAATATTGTTCTTCTCGTGCAAAATAAAGGTTACACCAAACTCACACCAGATTTACCTTTTACAGCACCTATTGCAGAACTGGATCTCAATAAGCAAGTGGTTTTTCAACATATTAAAGCCTATGCCAACCAATATGGCATGAATTTAGTGGAAGTTAATGACGGTACTCAACCCCCTATTGATGATATTGTGGTTATTAATAGTAATCTATCTCAAGATATCGTCGCTTATTTCTTACGGATACCTCTGCCTGATAACAATATTAATATCTCATAAATTTATTATATTTTATCTCAATTCAATGGAGCCTTATCGCAAAGGCTCCATTAAATTAAAATTATTTAAACATAATAATAAGATCACTTTTATATATATCATTTAGAATATCACCAATTTATAATTATTCCCAAAAATATTATTCACAGAGATAATCTCAAAGATATTTACATATCACTACCATTAAGTAATATATATAATCACAAAAGATAGCAATAATATTAACATGTAATTATTCAATATATAACCCCAATCATTTACTTTTAATTTATAAATAAATAATTTATATTTTTGTTAAATTAAATAATATCAAAAAACCCATGTACTTATTTGACAGATTTGAAAGTTATCATTAACTTTAAGTTAAATTCTGTTTTTATCCAAATGGAAGAGCAAAAGAATTAAATCTTGATATTTAAACCAATATACCCTACGGATTTCAAGATGCATCGCGGCGGCAAGGGAGCGAATCCCCGGGAGCATAGATAACTATGTGACCGGGGTGAGAGAGTGCAGCCAACAAAGAAGCAACTTGAAAGATAACGGGTATACCTCACATTAACACTGATTATATGAAACAATAGGGAGTAAAAATGACTATTTCTCGTGAAGATCAAAAAATAAATCTCGCACTCAGCTTTATTATTAACTCTGGAGGTATAAAAACGAGCAAACCAGAACCGGGCATTGTTTCGGAAAATATCCAAAAATCATTGGAAAGCAGTAAAGCAACAGCAAATAAATTCACTATCATCTGGGGCCCCGCGGTGTTTCGCGTTGACGACGTTAATGTGAAAAAAAGCGTTATAGATAAAAAGGACGATCATGTTCTATTCATTGTGCAAAATCGCCATGACCCAAATGACTATCGCGTGGTTATTCGGGGATCATGGTCCGATATTAACTGGCTTAATGAAGATATTATTGTCTGTAAAACTCAAGATTGGGCACGATGGGATTCAAGATCACCTGAAAATGCCAAGATAGCCTACGGAACTGACATGGCATTAGGCTATATTATTAATCAAATGAAAAGCAACAATCCTCCGGGTTATGGAGAATCGCTTATTGATGCGATCGATAAAATTGCCCTGAAAGAAGGGATACAAAATATTACTATCACAGGACACAGTTTGGGAGGTGTACTATCTTCTACCATTGGTTTATATCTAAAGAGACGATATCTTGACAAAGGAAACAATAATATTCGGATTAATGTTTGTGCTTTTGCAGGCCCAACTGCTGGTAATGATGCTTTCGCATCTTACTCCGAATCTATTTTCAATGACATATCAGTAGCCGGTTATAAAAGTAATCTCCTGAGAATTCATAATAGCATAGATGTGGTTCCCCTGGCCTGGCATATAAAAGGTTTGGAGGAAGTTAAAGCTATCTATCCCGTGTTAACTGTCACAATTAATGGTCTTATCCTTTCTGTCCTTGATAAGAATTACACGCAAATTTTCCCAGATTTCCCTATTCATTCACAGATTCCAATCTCACCAATAACATCGTTTGACGATTTACTGGCTAATATTGGCAATCAACATACTCATGCCTATACCAAAGAGTATGATATGAGTTTCATCACCATTGATGATAATTCAAATATACCGACTGATTACGATATTGTTGTAGTTAATGATAGCCTATCCGAAAGTATTGTTGATCTCTTCAAGTTTCTAACCAAAGATAAAATCAATATTACATAATATTATTATGTATAAATATAAATGGAACCTTTATTATATTAAAGGTTCCATTCATTGCAATAAATGACTTTCCATAAGCAGCATTATATACAAAATAAATTATATAATCTTTCAACGAGGTAATGATATTTTTTTGGAATTATTTAGCATATGATTTTTATCACCTATCTTTAATTTCATAATAAATAATTTACATATTACCAAATAAAATAATATTAAAAAATCCTCTTCACACATTTGACAGATTCAAAATTCATTATTAACTTTAAATTTAACTATATTTTTTATTTAAACGAAAGACTCACTCACACACAAAAAAACCAAACCCTTGATATGTTAGCCAAAACATCAGATCAACATTTACCAGATGAAAAATGGAGAGTAAAAATGGTTATATCTTGTGAAGATCAAAAATTAAATCTCGCGTTAAGCCTTATTATTAACTCTGGAGAAATTAACGGCGAACCAGACGAAATAGAAACCATTAAATCTGATATTAATAAATCACTTAAAAGCAGTAAGACAACGGCAGATAAATTCTCTATCGTTTGGGGACCGAAGGCGTTCAATATTAAGGAAAAACACCACGAAAAAAAATATGATCACGTTGTCATGATTGTGAAAAATAAAGATAATCCAAATGATTATCGCCTTGTTATTCGAGGAACCTGGTCTAAGATTAATGCGATTGATGAAGATCTCTGTGTATTTAAAACTGTAGACTGGTCAAATTGGGATACAGATATCCCTCAAGAATTTAAAGGCGCTAAGATCTCCTACGGAACAGACTTAGCATTAAACACGCTTATTAATGGCAAACCTATTAATGAGGATACCGACTCACTATCGCTAATCGAGGCTCTTCAAAAAATTATCGCAGAAGAAGAGAAAGATAAGATACTGAATATTACTGTCACGGGGCACAGTTTAGGCGGTTTACTCGCTTCTACCATCGGTTTATATCTTAAAAAGCGCTACATCAACAACAACAATATACGTATTCACGCTTGCTCCTTCGCAGGCCCAACTGCCGGCAATGATATTTTCGCCTCCTATTCTGACGCTGTTTTTAAAGGAACATTAAGCCCTAACGTTTATGAAAGTAATTTTCTGAGAATTCATAATAACCATGATATCATTCCCTTAGCATGGGCTATCAAAGACTTGAATAAAATTCAGGATATCTATCCACATATAGAAATAAAATTACTTGTTGATGCTGTTATTCTTTTTGTCCTCGATAAAAATTACACCCAGCTCTTTCCAGATTGCTCTTTTACTATTACAAAGACTCTAGGCACCATTGACAGCTTATCTAATATGATAGGTTATCAACATATCGATGCATATCCCGAAGGCTATGGCATGAGTTTCATTCGAACTGAGAATGCTCCAGTGACGCCGACTGATCACGATATCGTTGTGGTTAATGATAGCCTATCCGAAAGGATTATTGATCTCTTCAAGTCTCTAACCAAAGGTAAAATCGATATTACATAACGTTATCTTATTATGTATATATTTGATTTAAATGGAGCCTTTATTAAAGGCTCTATTAATTGCAATAAATTATTTTTCCCTGCCTATCACTAATTACAGCAATTCACTATCACTCACTTTTGTAGATACCAATATAAATTATTTTCCATAGCTACATCCTTCACGTTATCACTACCAATGCTAATATAATCTTACAAAGGCATAGCATAATTTTTGTCACTTATTTTAAAGTTCATAATAGATAATTTATTTTGTTAAATAAAATAACTTTAAAAAATTATATACTCTCATTTAACAGATTTAAAGATTATTATTAACTTTGATTCTGTTGTTTAAATAAAAACCCAAAGTATTGATCATTGGTGTTTAAGCTAATACATCAGATCAACATTCATTATATTAAAAATTGGAAACAAAAATGACAATTTCTCTTGAAGATCAAAAAATAAATCTCGCGTTAGGCTTTATTATTAACTCGGGGAGTATAATAACCTATCAACCAGAACCGGCTATCGTTTCAGAAAATATTCAAAAATCATTAGCAAGTAGTAAAGCGACAGCAAATAGATTCTCTATCATTTGGGGACCTGCTGTTTTTCGTGTCGGTAGTGTTAATAATAAAACAAGCGTTACAGATAAAAAAGATGATCACGTTTTATTCATTGTAAAAGATCTCAAAAATCCAAATGATTATCGAATCGTTATTCGTGGTTCATGGTCCATGACGAACTGGTTTGATGAGAATTTCAATGTAGGCACAACTGAAAACTGGTCAATTTGGGATTCAAAAGCCCCTAAAGATGCTAAAATTTCAAAAGGAACCCATATAACTTTAGACTATATTATCAACCAAATAAAAAGCAATAACCCTCCTGGTTATGGAGAATCATTGATTGAGGCAATTGATAAAATTGCTCTGGAAGAAGGAATACATAACATTATTCTTACAGGGCATAGTTTAGGCGGTGTGATGGCCTCTACGCTTGGTCTGTATTTAAAGAGACGTTATATTGATAAAGGAAACAATAATATTCGTATTCATGTTTCCTCCTTTGCTGCCCCAACTGCCGGTAATGATGTTTTTGCATCCTATAGTGAATCTGTTTTTAATGGAACATTACTATCTAGCTATGAAAGTCATTTTCTCCGGGTCCATAATCGTAAAGATATCGTTACCCTAGCCTGGAGCGTAAAAGGATTAGAAGAAATTAAAGTTCTCTATCCATTATCAACTTTAATCGTTAACGGTTTTATCTCAGTGGTGAAAGATAAGAATTACACTCAACTTACGCCAGATTTACCTTTTACCGCACCTGATTTAAAACCTTCGCAAGGTTTTATTGAAAAACTCGTCTCTCAACACCTTGATGCTTATGCCAAAGAGTATGGCATGAGTTTTACTGTAGTTAATGATCGTGCTAATCCACCGACTGATTATGATATTGTTATCATTAACGATGGTCAATCTCGCAATATTAGAGAACTTTTCTCATCTATTATTCAAGATGAAGATAATATCCGATAATTTCATCGTATTGCCTCTTGCTTTAATTTAAACCAAATGGAACCTTGATTAAAGGTTCCATTCTTTTCCCAACGTGCCCAGATCATTCATAATAACCATTATCACATCAATTAAAATTTTTTTGACAAAGATATCACAGAATGGTAATAAAATTAATTATCATCTGACTTTTTGTAAAAAACATTACAAAAGGAGACTAAAATGGAACCCAAAAAGCTAGAAACCAAAAGATTAATATTACATCCTTTAAAAAGTAAGGATTATATACAAATTCAAAAGATCTTTCCTCAGTGGAAAATTGTTCGCTATCTTACAGCAAGCACCCCGTGGCCCTACCCAGATAATGGTGCCTTGGAATATATAAATAAGATCGCGCTACCATCAATGGCGAAAGGAAATGCATGGTTTTGGACTATCAGAAGGAAGGATGAACCATCAATAATAATAGGAATGATATCGCTATATGATCAAGAAAATAATAATAGAGGTTTCTGGCTAGACCCACAATGGCATGGAAACGGATTTATGACCGAAGCGGTTAAAATAGTTACCGACTTTTGGTTTAATACCCTAAATCGCAACGTACTCAGAGCGCCTAAATCCAGTAATAATATTGCTTCAAGGAAGATATCAATTAAAAGTGGTATGCGATTAATAAGACTAGAGAATAAAGACTTTGTTAGCGGAAGAATGCCCTCGGAAATATGGGAAATAACTCGTGATGAGTGGAATAGAAATAACTAACTACCATCGCAACGGCAAGGGAACGAATCCCCGGGAGCATAGAGAACTCTGTGACCGGGGTGAGTGAGTGCAGCCAACAAAGAGGCAACTTGAAAGATAACGGGTATATACCCAATAGATTTCAAGATGCATCGCGACGGCAAGGGAGAGAATCCCCGGGAACATAGATAACTATGTGACCGGGGTGAACGAGTGCAGCCAACAAAGAGGCAGCTTGAAAGATGACGGGTATATCATACCAAAGAGATCACATGCGCTATATCAGCAGATGTTTTTAACTTTCTTATCTCTTCAAACAGCATTGTTGCTTCTTCATATTCTTTACGCAAATAACCAAGCCACTGTTTAATCCGAGCAACATGATATTGCCCGGTATCACCCTGCTTTTCCAATCGGATATATTTTTGCAATAGTTGAACAACGTCCTGCCAGCACATTTTTGGTTCGTTATATTTCACCACTCGGCTCAAATTAGGAACGTGAAGCGCACCCCGCCCAATCATGACCGCATCGCAGCCTGTCACACTCTGGCAATTCTGCGCACTTTGCCAATCCCAAATTTCACCGTTAGCGATAACCGGAATAGAGAGACGTTGACGAATTTCACCAATCGCTTGCCAGTTAATACGCTCCGCTCGGTAACCATCCTCTTTGGTTCGCCCATGAACTGTCATTTCCGTCGCACCCGCCTGTTGTACCGCATCGGCAATTTCAAATTGCCGATCACCGCTATCCCAACCCAAGCGAACCTTAACCGTCACAGGCAAATGAGCAGGTACCGCTTCACGTATCGCTTTCGCTCCCTGATAAATCAGTTCAGGATCTTTTAGCAACGTTGCTCCGCCACCGCTACCATTGACTGTTTTTGATGGACAACCGCAATTTAAATCAACCCCATAGGATCCTAATTCAATCGCTCGTGCCGCATTTTCCGCCAGCCACTGTGGATATTGACCCAAAAGCTGAATCCGTACCAATGTGCCGGATGGTGTCCGGCTTTGGTTACGTAATTCAGGACAAAGTCGATAAAAAGATTTTACCGGCAACAGGCTATCGACAACCCGTAAAAATTCCGTAATGCACAAATCGTACTCATTGATTTCACTCAGAAGTTCCCTAACCAAAGAGTCCAGCACACCTTCCATCGGAGCCAGTAAAACCCGCATCGATTAACCTCTGACGTTAGGCGATTTATGGGATACATCATGACTGCTGCTACGCTGACGCGAAGGTGCCCCAGAACGGCGATGGCTATTTTTCTGCCGATTATCGCCACGTGCCTGACGACCATTTTGGATAGGTTCAGCCTTGATCGTTGGATCTGGCTCATAGCCGGGAATTGCCATGCGGGAAATCTCCCGCTTTAACAAACGTTCAATATCTTTCAACAGTTTGTGCTCATCAACACAGACCAGAGAAAGTGCCTGCCCTGTTGCATCTGCTCGACCAGTACGACCAATACGATGAACATAATCTTCAGCGACATTAGGCAATTCAAAATTCACCACATAAGGCAGTTGATCAATGTCCAAACCACGGGCAGCAATATCTGTCGCTACCAGCACTCTGATCCGGCCATCTTTAAAATCAGCCAGTGCACGGGTTCTCGCCCCTTGACTTTTGTTGCCATGAATAGCAGAAGCCGTTACACCATCTTTATTTAACTGTTCCGCCAAGCGGTTCGCGCCATGTTTGGTTCGGGTAAATACCAGAACTTGCTGCCAGTTACGGCTGCCGATCAAGAAAGAGAGCAGCTCACCTTTACGCTTTTTATCGACAAAGTGAACAAGCTGTTCAATCTGTTCAGAAGCAGAGTTACGACGCGCAACTTCAACACTGACGGGATCACGCAATAACTTATTGGCTAAATTTTTGATATCGTCAGAGAAAGTCGCAGAAAACAGTAAATTTTGCCGTTTCGGGGGTAATTTATTCAGCACTCGGCGAATATCATGAATAAACCCCATATCCAGCATCCGGTCAGCTTCATCCAATACCAAAATTTCTACCCGGGATAAATCAACCGCATTTTGATGTTCAAGATCCAGTAACCGCCCTGGTGTAGCGACTAAAATATCCACACCACCCCGCAATTTCATCATCTGAGGGTTAATACTGACACCGCCAAAAACAACCAGAGAGCGCAGCCTGAGGTATTTGCTGTAGTCGCGTACATTTTCACCCACTTGAGCAGCCAATTCACGGGTTGGGGTCAGGATTAATGCTCTGATTGGTCGGCGCCCTTTCATCTGAATAGGGGAATCATTTAACCGTTGCAGCATGGGTAAGGTAAAACCCGCGGTTTTACCTGTGCCTGTTTGAGCACTCGCTAATAAATCTTTACCTGCCAATACAACAGGAATTGCCTGTTGTTGGATTGGCGTCGGCGCCGAATAACCCTGCTCTTCAACGGCACGCAAAATATCAGCACTTAAGCCAAGTGATTTAAAATTCATAAATAAGAAATGCTCCAGACTTCACCATTCCTGAACGCTATTCAGGGGCAGTTTTATGGGAAGAAAATCAGACGTGGTAAATACCACAAAGGAAAAAACACAAACTGCAATGCTCCATATCTCGACTATTATACCAGATATACTTTCTGATGATGCAACTAAAACGATAGCTATTTACCCGGTAATTTTCATGATCCATAACATTTTTATGCAATTTACATTGATTTACTATAAGTATAGAGTTAACCAATGATTGATATTTTGTTTAAGTCTTTTGATTATTTGCAACAGGATTCATGTCGATGTCAGTCAACAACACCCAAACCGCCAGAGGCGAACAAGCCAAACAACAGCTACTCGAAGCAGCCCTTGAAATTTTCGGTAAATCAGGACTGACCGGTGCAACGACGAGGGAAATTGCATTACATGCTCAACAAAACATTGCCGCCATAGCTTATTATTTTGGCTCTAAAGAGGGACTTTATCAGGCTGTTGCCCAGTATATTACTGACACAATTAAGACTGAGTTCACTCATCTTTTTAAAAAAATTGATGATTTTTTTTCATCATCAGCACCGTACTCAGCAGAAAATATATTGAGGATGATTCATGAAGGATTCCTTGGAATTAACCGCCTGATGATTGAAAAAGAGAGTATTAATATCAGCCGGATAATGGCCAGAGAACAACTTGCACCAACGAATGCTTATACCCTAATCCATGAGCAAGCACTCATACCTCTTCATAGCAGATTAAATAAACTGATTGCCAGCTATATCGGCGCCGATGAACATCAGCTCTCTACCATGCTACACACTCATGCTTTAATGGGAGAAGTTCTCACTTTCCGCATGGCGAGGGAAACGTTATTACGTCAGACAGGCTGGAATAATATCGGGCCCGAAGAATATAAATTGATTGATCAGATCCTTATCCAGCATATCGATTTATTACTGAATGGACTGAAAAAACATAATCCGAATAAATAAAATAACAGGGAATATCATGTACAACAAAAAACTCACTCTGGCAATATTGGTGACCGCGATTATTCTTAGTGCCATTTTAGGAAGTTACTATTATCAAGGTAAAAATGATAAAACTTTGACCCTCTATGGCAATGTAGATATACGTACTGTTAATCTTAGTTTCCGAGTTGGTGGTAAACTCGCTAGTCTACAAGTTGATGAAGGCGAGTCCATTGCGGCCAATCAAGTCATCGGCCAACTGGACAACGGGCCATTTATTAACGCCCTCAATAAAGCGAAAGCCACTCGTGATAGTACTAAAGCACGTTTAGCCATGATGGAAGAGGGTTATCGCACCGAAGAAATTGCCCAAGTCCGTTCGGAAGTTGCACAACGCGAAGCTGCCTGGCATTTCGCTAATAGTTTCTTCAAACGCCAACAAGGCTTGTGGCAAAGCAAAGTTATTTCGGCCAACGAATTAGATGATGCTAAAACGAATCACAATCAAGCATTAGCGGCTTTACAAGCCGCTAAAGATAAACTGAACCAGTTCGAAACCGGTTATCGTAAAGAAGAAATTGCAGAAGCTAAAGGCCAGCTTGCTCAAGCCGAAGCGGCTGTTGCTCAGGCTGAATTGGACTTACAAGATACTCAACTGACTTCCCCCTCATCCGGTACTATCCTGACCCGCGCCATTGAACCGGGCACTATGCTGTCAGCCGGCAATACGGTGTTTACCCTTTCTCTAACTGACCCTGTTTGGGTAAGAGCCTATATCGGTGAAAGCTATCTCGGACAAGCAACGCCCGGACGTGAAATTTTACTCTATACCGATAGCCGTAAAGATAAACCTTATCACGGCAAAATTGGCTTTGTTTCACCCACCGCCGAATTTACACCAAAGAATGTAGAGACCCCCGATCTACGTACTGATCTCGTCTATCGGTTACGCATTATTGTCACCGACCCGGATGATGCCCTGCGTCAAGGTATGCCCGTTACTCTGCATTTTTCTGATTCAGATAAATAAGGGGCTGTCATGAGCAGCTCTGCATATACGATAAGGTTAGAAAAAGTCGAAAAAACTTTTCCCGGCCTGAATAATCCTGCGGTATCTAGCCTGACCGCAGAGATCTACGGTGGCTCCGTTACTGGCCTTGTAGGCCCAGATGGAGCAGGAAAAACGACACTGATACGCATGCTAGCGGGTTTACTGAAACCCGATAGCGGTTCTATTGAAATAATGGGGCTTGATCCGATAAAAGATGGCGTACAAGTGCGTTTTGAACTGGGCTATATGCCCCAGAAATTTGGCCTGTATGAAGATTTAACCGTATTAGAAAACCTGAATCTGTATGCAGATCTGCGGGGCGTACTGGGTGACGAGCGTAAAAGAACCTATGAGCAACTCCTTACGTTTACTGATCTGACCCGTTTTACCGGGCGACTGGCGGGCAAACTTTCAGGCGGCATGAAGCAAAAACTGGGGCTTGCCTGTACTCTGCTTGGCAAACCCAAAGTTCTGCTGCTGGACGAACCCGGCGTTGGCGTTGACCCGATAGCCCGCCGTGAACTCTGGCGGATGGTTCACGAACTGGCTGATGATGGCATGCTAATCCTCTGGAGTACTTCTTATCTGGATGAAGCTGAACAGTGTCGTGATGTGCTGTTACTTAATCAAGGAAAACTGCTCTACAGCGGACAACCACAACAACTGACCCAAAAGATGTCCGGGCGTTCTTTTTTGCTTGGCGCCAAACAGGATTCCCGTAGAAAAATGCTGCAACACGCTCTTACCTTGCCACAAGTCACAGATGGCGTGATTCAGGGGAAATATGTTCGTCTTATTCTCAAACCTGATGCCTCTCCGCAAGAATTACTTAACCAGCTTAAGCTACCTGATGCTGAAATCGTTAAAGCCGTTCCCCGCTTTGAAGATGCTTTTATCGATTTACTCGGTGGGGGTTCCACCCGCTATTCGGAACTGGCAGAGATCATGCCACGGATTGCTGCTAACCCGACAGAAACAGTGATTGAAGCGCAGGATTTAACCAAAAAATTTGGCGATTTTGCGGCCACTGACCATGTTGATTTTCAGGTGAAACGTGGAGAAATCTTTGGTCTGCTTGGCCCGAACGGTGCCGGTAAATCCACCACGTTTAAAATGATGTGCGGGCTCACGGTGCCGACTGGTGGTAAGGCGCTGGTATTGGGAATGGATCTGAAAACCAGCTCCGGGAAAGCCCGCCAACATTTGGGTTATATGGCGCAGAAATTTTCTCTGTATGGCAACCTGACCATTGAACAGAACCTGAAATTCTTTTCCGGCATTTACGGCCTGCAAGGGCGCAAACAAAAAGCAAAAATTGATGGCATGATCGACGCTTTCAATCTCAAATCCGTTTTACATCAAACCACCGACCAATTGCCTCTGGGATATAAACAGCGTCTTGCTCTTTCCTGCGCACTGATGCATGAGCCAGATATTTTGTTCCTGGACGAGCCAACTTCGGGGGTTGATCCGCAGATACGACGCGAATTCTGGCTACATATCAACGGCATGGTAGATAAAGGCGTTACCGTTATGGTGACCACCCACTTTATGGATGAAGCAGAATATTGTGACCGAATAGGGTTGGTATTCCGCGGTAAATTGATTGCCGCCGGAACGCCTGATGAGTTGAAACAATTGGTTGCTACTGATGAAAATCCTGACCCATCAATGGAACAGGCATTTATTGATCTGGTCGTTAATTATGATGAGGAGCTACAATAATGAGTAGCCCAAAGCAACATGCTCCACAGCAAGCTGTCCGCTTCTCTTGGTGGCGATTGAAAGCACTTTGTGTAAAAGAGACAAAACAGATCTTACGTGATCCCACCAGCGGATTAATTTCTATTGTCATTCCATTGATTCTGCTGTTTATCTTTGGTTACGGTATTAATCTCGACTCCAGTACCGTCCGCCTTGGTATTCTGGTAGAACAGCAAAGTGAAGATGCTCGTGAATTAATACAGGCTTTTGCCGGTTCTCCCTATATTGAACCCAAAATCAGCGATAATCGTCAGCAATTAATTAATATGATGCAATCAGGAGAAATACGTGGACTGGTTGTCATTCCTGTTAATTTCGATGCGCAACTTGCCCGCCCTGATGGTAAAGCACAAATTCAGGTCATTACTGACGGCAGTGAACCCAATACAGCAAGTTTTGTACAAAATTATGCTAAAGGAGTGTGGCAGATTTGGCTACAGCAAAGAGGGCAAGATCAGGGGAACGCTGTTAATCCGTTAATTGATATGCAGGTTCGTTATTGGTTCAATCCGGCAACAATTAGCCAGCATTTCATCATTCCCGGCGCAATAACCATTATCATCACCGTGGTTGGGGCCATTCTGACATCATTGGTGGTTGCCCGTGAATGGGAACGCGGTACGATGGAAGCCCTGCTTTCTACTCAAATTACCCGCACCGAATTACTGCTTTCTAAACTCTTGCCTTATCAAGTGCTTGGATCATTCTCCATGCTGCTCTGTATGCTGGTGGCAGTATTTGTGCTGGATGTCCCCTACCGAGGCTCGTTATGGATATTGTCTGCAATCACCAGCCTTTACCTGGCGACGGCCCTTGGTATCGGGCTTTTGATCTCTACGGTGACACGCAACCAATTTAATGCCGCAATGATAGCGCTGAATGTCGCTTTTCTGCCTGCGATTATGCTTTCCGGCTTCATCTTTGAAATAAATAGCATGCCTGCCTTTATTCAGGTAGTGACCTATTTCATTCCGGCTCGTTATTTTGTCAGTAGTTTGCATACGCTCTTTCTGGCTGGAAATATCAGCACGGTACTGGTGATAAATCTATTATTACTGATCGCCTCCGCTATTGTGTTTATTGGCCTGACAGCATGGAAAACCCAGCGGCGTCTGGATTAAGAAGGAATTAATATGTTTTATCGTCTTTACACTCTGATTATTAAAGAATTGCAATCTCTACTCAGAGATCCGCAAACACGAGCTATCTTAGTTATGCCGGTTATCTTCCAGATGATCTTATTTCCTTTGTCAGCAACCCTTGATGTGACTAATGCAACTATTGCTATTTTTGATGAAGACAAAGGCAAAGCCTCTATTGAGCTCACCCAACGGCTAGCAAAATCAAAAGCATTTCCTGACGTGCTATTGCTGAACCATTCACAAGAAATACAACCGGTAATCGATCACCAAAAGGCCTTATTACTGGTACGTTTCCCACAAGATTTCAGTGCTAAGATTGCCAGCCATGATCCGGTTTCCCTCCAAGTATTGCTGGATGGGCGCAACTCTAACAGCGCTCAAATTGCAGCGGGCTATATCCAAGAAATTGTCCTAAATTATCAACAGGAACTGATGGGTAATCTGCCAAAAGCCAATAATAGCGAGTTGGTGATCCGCAACTGGTATAACCCTAACTTGGATTATAAATGGTTTGTCGTACCCTCTTTGGTGGCACTGATTACCACGGTTGGGATATTGACGGTCACGGCACTGTCAATTGCGCGCGAAAGGGAGCAAGGAACGCTGGACCAATTACTCGTTTCACCCATGACCACCTGGCAGATTTTCATTGGCAAAGCGGTTCCTGCGGTGATTGTCGCTACCTTTCAGGCAACTTTGGTGCTGGCGATTGGTATCTTTTGCTATCAAATCCCCTTTTCGGGTTCACTCGCGCTGTTTTACTGCGCCATGCTGATCTACAGTTTATCGCTAGTGGGATTTGGCCTATTAATCTCTTCCCTTTGCTACACTCAGCAACAGGCGTTTATTGGCGTATTTGTCTTTATCATGCCCGCTATCTTAATCTCCGGTTATATTTCTCCGGTTGAAAATATGCCCGGATGGTTACAAGACATCACCTGGATTAATCCTATCTGGCACTTTAACGACATCACCAAGCAAATTTATCTCAAAGATGCCGATTTCACGGTTATCTGGCGGAGTCTGTGGCCTCTTTTGGCAATTACTGCCACAACCGGTAATCTTGCCTATTGGTTATTTCGACGGAAAATTGCTTAATAAGAATGACCCTGCATTATTAGCTATGCTTAACGATGCAGGGTTTTTATCAGAAGCAAATCAGCGATTAGCGGCGATCGCCAAAAATACGCAATAACATCAAGAACATGTTGATGAAGTCTAGATACAGCGTCAGTGCACCAACAATCGAGAATTTACGCAAATTCTCTTTGTCATTCACATCCAGATTTTCACCCATCTCTTTCAGCTTCTGAGTGTCGTAAGCGGTTAAGCCCGCAAAGATAACGACACCAATGTAGGTTACCGCCCACGTCAACGCTTCACTCTTTAACCATAAGTTAATCAGAGAAGCCAAAATAATGCCGATCAGCCCCATAAATAAGAAGCTACCAAGGCCACTCAGGCTACGTTTGGTGGTATAGCCATAAAAACTCAGCGCACCAAACATCCCGGCCGTCACGACAAAAGTGCTCGCAACGGAGCCGATAGTATAGACAACGAAAATACTGGAAAGCGTCAGGCCGGTCAGCGCTGAATAGAGCATAAACAACCCTGTGGCTAACGAAGCTCCCATGCGGTTAATCATGCCTGAGAGGACAAAAACCAACCCAAATTGAGCAATAATTAATCCATAGAATAGTATTGAGTTTGAGAAAATATATTCAGCAGCATTCTGATTTTGTGACACATACCAAGCCACAAATGCGGTTAACAACAGACCACAAGTCATCCAACCATAAACCTGGGCCATATAAGTTTGTAGGCCGGTTCCAGCTTGCTGGATTATCGAACCATTAGAGCGTGGATATCGATCCATGAAGCTTACCTTTTATAACGATATTAAAGATCTAGGTTGTTCAGTACCAACAACCCACTCAAGTTTTATACATTATCATAGAATATAAACAAAACAATTCACTATTCAATAATTACTCATATAGTAATCCTTTTATTCAATCCTTTTTCGAAGCGTTTCGCAGAATTTAACCAATACTTTCATCACCAACGTTTCGCGGCTTCCTGATCACTCTCACGGGATTCAACCCAACGTTCACCATCAGGCAAAAACTCTTTTTTCCAGAAAGGCGCTTGAGTTTTCAAATAATCCATAATAAATTCAGCCGCTTCAAAAGCCATATGACGATGAGCACCGGTCACACCCACAAACACGATCTCATCCCCCGGATAGAGCGTACCAACCCGATGGACAACACTGATTCGCTGCAACGGCCAGCGACTGCGTGCTTCGGTGACAATACGCCGTAACGTTTTTTCCGTCATTCCCGGATAATGTTCCAATCTCAACGCGCCGACATTATCTCCCAAATTATGATTGCGGACTTTGCCGGTGAAAGTGACAATAGCACCATCTTCATCACATTGAGCAAGCCATTGATATTCATCCTCTAGCTTGAAATTCTCCGGCCCAACGAAAATGCGGGTGTTTTCCATTTATTATCCCCCAGTCACCGGCGGGAAAAAGGCCACTTCATCGCCATCCTGTAATCGGTGCCCGCCATGAACCAGAGATTGGTTTACCGCTGACAACAATTTTCCATTTTCCAATGCCAAAGCCCAACGTTCTCCCTTTGATATTAACGCCATTCTCAAACTGTCAACGGTTGTGTAACGATTATCGAGATCCAGTGAATCAGTACCTACCAGCTCACGTACCTGAGCAAAAAACAGGACCTTAATCATTGCTCCACCTTAAAATGACCTAATTTACCACCGATTTTCTCCAGTAAACGCACTGGCCCAATGACCATATCTTTCTGTACCGCTTTACACATATCGTAAATTGTCAAAGCCGCGACTGACGCCGCTGTCAGGGCCTCCATTTCAACACCGGTTTTCCCAGTCAGACGACAACAGGATTCAATTCTGACCCGGTTATATTTTGTCTGAGCTTCCAACTGGACTTCTACTTTAGTTAGCAGTAATGGATGACACAGCGGAATTAATTCCCATGTGCGCTTGGCTGCTTGGATACCCGCAATCCTTGCGGTGGCAAATACATCACCTTTGTGATGGCGACCTTCAATAATCATTGCCAGTGTTTCCGGCTTCATTCCAACAAACGCTTCTGCCCGTGCCTCCCGTGATGTTTCAGCTTTAGCAGAAACATCAACCATATGCGCTTCACCGGTAGAATTGATGTGGGTTAATTGAGACATTCTCAGCTCCTGAAAAAACAACAATATCTAGATGATAAATTAACCGCCGATGACAGAAAGATTTGGCGTGACACCACTGTCACCTTGATGAAGAAAATGGGTTTGCCGTTTATGCCGCAATCCATCCTGAATACGCAATTTCAGATCATCGAGTTGTTTTTCACTCGCCAATAAATCACGCAGTGGTATCCCCTGTTCACCAAACAGGCATAAATGAAGATGACCTATTGAAGAAACACGTAACCGATTACAACTCCGACAAAAATCTTTCTCATAAGGCATAATTAGACCAATTTCTCCCTGATAATCAGGATGGCTAAAAACCTGTGCAGGGCCATCACTGTGTGAACGTTGAAGCAAATGCCAGCCATCAAGCAACAGGCGTTCCCGGATAATTTCCCCCGAAATGTGGTATTGACGAAACATTTCACCACCGTCACCGGTTTCCATCAACTCGATAAATCTTAATTGAATCGGACGATCTTTTATCCAGTGCAGGAAAGCCGACAGGCTGATATCGTTAACATTTTTCATCAGCACCACGTTGACTTTCACTTTACGAAAACCCGCCGCAAATGCTGCATCAATACCACGCATCACCTGAAAAAATTTGTCCTGCCCGGTAATCGCATGAAACTGGCGGGGATCAAGCGAATCCATACTGACATTCACTGCGGTTAAACCCGCCTCTTTCCACTTAGCAATATCTCGTTCCATTCGATAACCGTTAGTGGTTACCGCGAGGGTTTTAATCAACTTATTTTCACGTATGACGGAAATAATATCGGTGAAATCACGGCGCATGGTCGGTTCGCCTCCCGTCAAACGGATTTTCTCTGTACCCAGATCGGCAAACGCCCGGCCAACAAGACGGATTTCGGATAATGTCAAAAAGGAGTGATGTCCACGGGGTTTATAACCCTCCGGCAAACAATAAGTGCACCGAAAATTACATACATCGGTGATTGATAGCCGCAAATAGTAAAATTTGCGGGCGAAAGCATCTATGAGTTGTTCCACCATAACACCTTTCCAAACATGGGAGACGTGGGCATTTCTGCCTCACATCCTGGTGACTCAGTGGTCACGGCCAAAACATCATATCGCTGTGTAAAAAGTGACTTAGATGCAGAGGCTAGGAGTTAATTCCAACGTCTTGAAATCCATTGGGTATATGATTTAATGTAAAACGACCTGCTCTAATATGGATTTTAGCGCTTAACAAAGAAAAATGCGAATACCTACTTTCGTTATATAATTGAATATATAATGAATTACCAACGTTCAGAATAAATAACAGACAATTTCTATTAGAAATCAGTTAAAACATTAGACCCAATCATAACGTTTGTTCGGTTAATCGTGTTTTATAATAAATTACGCTAAAATTATTCAGCGAATATATGCTCAGTCAGTAATAGGAATTCTATGCGAAACCGCACATTAGCCGATTTAGATCGGGTAGTTGCCTTAGGCGGAGGTCATGGCCTTGGGCGCGTTATGTCCTCTCTTTCATCACTAGGCTCTCGCCTGACAGGCATTGTCACCACGACAGATAATGGCGGCTCAACCGGCAGGATCCGGCGTTCAGAAGGCGGTATTGCCTGGGGTGATACCCGCAATTGTTTAAATCAGCTTATTACCGAACCCAGTGTCGCGTCGGCAATGTTCGAATACCGTTTCAGTGGCAATGGCGAACTGGCAGGGCATAATCTGGGGAATCTGATGCTTAAGGCGTTAGATCATTTAAGTGTCAGACCCCTTGAGGCAATTAATTTAATCCGCAGTTTGTTGAAAGTTAATGCTCATCTTATTCCAATGTCTGAGCAGCCCGTTGACCTGATGGCGATAGACGATCAAGGCAACACCATTTATGGCGAAGTTAATGTTGATCAATTGAATTGTATTCCTCAGGAGTTGATGCTTTATCCGCCTGCGACCGCAACAAAAGAGGCATTGGATGCCATCACTCAAGCAGATCTGATTATTATCGGCCCTGGCAGCTTCTTCACCAGTCTGATGCCATTGCTTCTGCTTGAAGATCTAACCCAAGCACTGCGCCGTAGCAACGCCAATATGATTTATATCGGTAACCTTGGCAAAGAACTCAGTGCCGCGGCTGCTGAACTGACACTGAAAGATAAGCTGGAAATAATGGAAAACAAAATTGGCAGCCGGATAATTGATGCGGTAATCGTTGGCCCGTGCACAAATATCAGCGAGCTTAACGACCGGATTATTACTCAGCAAATACTCGAAGCACAGGATGTTCCCTATCGCCACGACCGTGAATTACTGCATCAAGCGTTAGAGAATACCCTGCAAAACCTTGGTTAATTAAGAATTGGCAATAAATTGCTCTCGCAATGCCTGAACCTGATCCCGAACACTCGCCGCCTGTTCGAATTCAAGATCCTGCGCATGCTGGTACATCTTCGCTTCCAGCTCGCGGATTTTGTTTTCCAGCTCTTTGGCAGACAGGTTGCTGAATGTTTCCGCTGTAGCAACCGCTTTACCTCTGCCCTTTCTTTTGCCACCCGCTGGCTGCCCAATTTGCAGAATATCACTAATTTTCTTATTCAGACCTTTTGGAACAATACCGTGTTTTTCATTAAATATCTGCTGCTTAGCACGCCGGCGTTCCGTTTCACCAATAGCTTTTGCCATTGAATCAGTGATCTTATCGCCATAAAGGATCGCTTTACCATGCAGGTTACGGGCAGCACGCCCAATCGTCTGAATTAATGAGCGTTCAGACCGCAGGAAACCTTCTTTATCCGCATCAAGAATGGCCACCAGAGAAACTTCTGGCATATCCAGCCCTTCCCTCAGCAAGTTAATTCCCACTAATACATCAAATTCACCTAAACGAAGATCCCGAATAATTTCCACACGTTCAACAGTATCGATATCCGAATGCAAATAGCGAACCCGTTCACCGTGTTCTTCCAAATACTCCGTCAAGTCCTCTGCCATTCGCTTAGTCAACGTGGTGACCAATACCCGTTCATTTTTCACCGCTCGGATGCGGATTTCAGACAGTAAGTCATCAACCTGTGTTGCAACAGGACGCACTTCCAATTCAGGATCAAGCAAACCAGTAGGACGCACCACCTGTTCCACCACATCGCCACTGGATTTTTCCAATTCATATTTGCCTGGCGTAGCCGAAATATAAATGGTTTGTGGAGCCAGTGCTTCAAATTCTTCAAACCGAAGTGGACGATTATCCAACGCAGAAGGCATACGGAAACCATATTCCACCAGCGTCTCTTTGCGGGAACGATCCCCTCGATACATCCCACCAATTTGCGGGATGGTAACGTGCGATTCATCCACTACCAGCAAACCATCAGCAGGGAGATAATCAAACAGTGTCGGCGGCGGTTCCCCTTCAGCACGGCCAGAGAGGTAACGGGAATAGTTTTCAATGCCGGAGCAATACCCCAATTCATTCATCATTTCCAAATCAAATTGAGTACGCTGCGTAATACGCTGTTCTTCCAGCAGTTTACCATTTGCCAGCAATACCTTACGCCGCTGCTCAAGCTCAATTTTAATCGCTTCCATTGCCTGAATAATACGCTCACGCGGAGTAACATAGTGGGTTTTCGGATAAACGGTGTATCGTGGAACATGATATTGAATCTGCCCTGTTAGCGGATCAAACAGTGATAACCGTTCTACTTCATCATCAAATAGTTCAACCCGCAGGGCATGCTCATCAGATTCCGCCGGAAAGATATCAATCACTTCACCACGAACCCTAAATGTTCCTCGCTGGAATGCCTGATCATTACGGGTATATTGCAATTCAGCTAAACGCCGCAGAACAGAGCGTTGATCAATCATCATACCGTTGGTCAGGTGGAGCATCATTTTCAGATAACTATCAGGATCACCCAAACCATAAATAGCCGATACAGACGCAACGACAATCACATCTCGCCGCTCCAGCAAAGCTTTTGTGGCAGACAGACGCATTTGCTCAATGTGTTCATTCACGGAAGCATCTTTTTCAATAAAAGTATCAGAACTCGGCACATAAGCTTCCGGCTGGTAATAATCGTAATAGGAAACAAAGTACTCCACGGCATTTTCTGGGAAAAAGTCCTTCATTTCGCTGTAAAGTTGAGCCGCCAGTGTCTTGTTCGGAGCAAGTACCATCGTTGGTCGGTTTAAATTAGCTATCACATTAGCGACAGTAAATGTCTTACCCGACCCCGTAACTCCTAGCAAAGTCTGGTGGGCAAGCCCATCTTCTAAGCCTTCTTGTAATTGACGGATGGCCTCTGGTTGATCACCCCCCGGTTGGAAGTCAGAATGTAATTTGAACACCTTATTCATTGGTATCTCACTTTCCTAACATTGATCCCCATATAATACTGGATATAAAACCAGCTTCAAGTTGGTTTTATAAAAACGGACTCAAATAGGTCACTTCCCTATCAATTAAACATTCGTTGATATCAAAATAAATCCCATTTTATCCCCAAAATTATCTTGATTTTTCCATTTTTTATATGATCGGCTGAAAGGTGACAACATGGGACATCATCACAGGTCAGACAGGGCTTGATTTTAGTTATCTTATTGATATTTAATACAATTAAAACAAAGACGAGAATAACATCAACCTTGACGAAAGCCGCGTATTTTCTTGCGTCACGTAACTTTTCTAAGTCTAATACACAAGGTTATCCACAGGAATAGTGGATAACTCTACAAACCCTATTAACTGTACGAGGTTGCAACATCATGCCACAAAATAGGTATTCTCTACCGATAAAAATTTTTACTATTTTTTTAACCTTTATCTCATATTATTCCTTTCAAAAAAATGAATAAATTTGCTGAAAAAGCAGCAATTTTCTCAGGGAAATTAAATATCAATAAATTATATTCGTTCAATATTACCAGCATTAAAGGTAGATAATTGTCGATTTTTTCTGTAGGATAAGCGAAAAAAACTGCCTTTTCTGCGCCAAACAACAGTAAACAATACAGGTTAGATTGGAATTTTTATTCAATAAGAAATAACCGGCGAACAGTTTCCTGTATAAAATCTGTTCTTCAAGAGGAGAGTCGTGTTTTACTTAAGCAGAAATAGGATTCACTGTTTCCTACGCTTTCAGCAATAGCAAGTTCAATAGCATTTTTGACTATACCGATATAAACAATGCCAATATAAATTATACCAATATAAACAATACCGATAAACATTTATCCAAAAAACAACTGGCTTAATTCGCGTGAGCAAAACCCGCTTTTTAATTAGAATATTAATATATGTCATTGATAAATTAATGAATTCACATCAGCATATCCTCCATATTTACAAAACGAGCTCTATCGTGACCGCTCAAAAAAAATGATAGATACATAAATATCAAATCGATACTGCCCTCATAAAACGTCCAATATTCTGCTGGCTATTTTCGATCGAAAAACTTACTTTGTATCTATCATTCACAATTTCAATCGATTGCTGTTCCAAAGCATCTTTATACTACCATTTCCTGGTGTTTTAACTGTGTTATCATTTTATTAATTTACTAATTTACTAATTTCAATCCTGATGTTTATTTAACTTCCTCTATTTTCTTGAAATTCCCTAGTGCTAAAAAAACAATCCACTTCCAAACTCAAAGGATAAAGTCGCTCTCCCCCGAGAGATTTATAATAAGAATAATATTTTGTTTGATGCTATCTGGTGACCCAAAAACACATCAACACAATTTAACATTATTATAATAAAACCCATAAAGTCAACACAAAAATAAACATAAAGTTCAGTTTTGTGTAAACTTTACAATGAATTTCACTTAATTATATGATTTAACTTTCATTTTTAGAATATAAAGGTAAATCCATGAGCATTTTCTAATATAGGATGTGCTAATATAGATAATCATAAAAATAAGATATTAAAAGTAAAATCAATAAATTATCACAATAGGTGGTTTTTTCACACTGGACAATACCATCAAGTAATATATAGTAATGCTGTTATCTTTACATAAAGGATTCTCATGAAAACGTCTAATGCACAGCGAAAAACAAATATCATTAAAAATATAGAATATTTGATACGTACCCGTGGAGAAACCAAGAGCTCTTTTTCCAATCGAACAGGATTGACCCGTACCACCATTTATAAAATTCTGGAAGGACAAGTCAATAACGTTCAACAATCTACTGTTCTTCGGATCTCCGATTTTTTCGGTGTTTCCTGTGAAGAAATAGAATATTATGACCTTGAACAATTAGAACGCCTCAATGAAACACTTTCAACCGAAGGCAATAAAAATCCTTCGGCTATCCCTATCGTTCCACAATCTGAATTTTTAGCCGTTTCTGAGAAAAAAATAGGTCAACTTGTTACCGAGTATCCGCTAACCTATTTCTTTGGTGATGAATCAAACATGTTGGCTCTTAAAGTCGAATCGGCAATAGAAGATATATTCATACCCGGTGAGGTGATCATCATAAAACGTCCCCCCGCATTAGTCACCAATACGCCATTATTGTATTACTCTAAGGAAATGGGGTTCTTTATCCGGCAAGAGAAAAATGATGACAGCCTCGATAGGAAACCCTACAGAAATGCTCATTTTTTGGGCTACATCGTAGGAGAAAGACTATAAATGACAGCAAATCAAAAATTTAAGTTACTGGGGTTTTCAAGATACGGTAAATTATCGGCAAATGTCATGGTGCTAGCGACAGGTAAGACCATTACTATGGGGTTAAAAGAGCTCGTTGACAGTGATATTTCAGAAGATTTGAGCAGACATGAGCTCAGTACGATATACCGGAAACTATACAGCCACAGTAATATCGTAACAGCTTATGAACTTGGGGATCGTCATGAGCGTTCATGGCAAGCCTATTTACTCATTAGCATCGCACTCAGTGTTATCTATATTTTCTCTACCATATGTGGTGTGAAGCCCATTCATATCCCGATCCTTGATATTGTCACGCCTCCTGGGGTTTTTATTTACCCTATAACCTTCTTGCTGGTCGACATTCTAAACGAATTCTATGGATTACGTCTGGCAAGAAGAACGATTATTATCTCTTTTGCAGCGAACTTATTATTTGTTCTAGGACTTTGGGGAACCGCACTGATGCCGGGTGTTCCTGGATGGGAGTTTAGTGCGACTTATAATGGAATAGTGAATAGTATCGTATCAGTATTACTGGCATCATCTCTTGCTTATTTTATCTCTGAGAATATAAACTCATATCTCCTCTGCAAAATAAAATCTCTCACAAACTCAAAGTATCTTTTCCTGCGAGTAATAACCAGTACTGTTATCGCCTCAGCATTCGATAGTATAATATTCTGTTCAATCGCTTTCTATGGTGTTCTCGGCATAGATATCATAAAAGAAATGATTATCGCCCAGTTCCTCATTAAAGTGGCTTATTCTATCCTGGGTGTAGGCCCTATTTATCTGGTAAGGAAGATATTCAGAAATTATATAAATCAGCCAGCAGATGCGCCAATGCATAAAAAACTCGCTGAAGTATAAATAGAGATAACGTTTTATCAGAATAGAGAAAAATCGTTGAAAAATATCATTTTTATGCCGGGATATCATTCCGGCATATTGTCCTAGCATAACCCTTTACATATCATCAACAGTAAAATCCATATATACCCGTTATCTTTCAAGTTGCCTCTTTGTTGGCTGCACTCGGTCACATCGTTATCGATGCTCCCGGAGATTCGCTCCTTTGCCGTCGCGATGCATCTTGAAATCCATAGGGTATATTCATTGCCAAAAATATAGATATGAATAGTGTAATCATGACATTGAAAGAATATTCCACCAGATTAAATTTTCAAATTAATAACTCAATTAACCAGTAATTTTAAATCTATATATCCCCCTAAATGATTAAAATATTCTTGCGTTAAATGAGGAATCGTACCTAATAAAGGAGCAGGTAACATACGCTCTAATGTCGCCAAATATTCTTGCTGACGTTTGCCTGCGGGTTCAACCTCATTAGCTATCCAGCCTGCAAAATGTAATCCTGAACCTATAATAGCCTCCACGGTAAGTATCGCATGATTAATACAGCCCAACTTCATTCCCACTGCCAAAATAACCGGCAGTTGCTCTTTAACCACCCAGTCAGCAAAAGTCACCGATTCTGATAGAGGGGTATACCAACCACCAGCACCCTCAACTAAAACCCAGTCTGCTTTCTTTTCTAACTGATGCAACCCCGTAGACATAACAGTAAAATCAATAGGTTGATTCAAGTCATCACTGGCAATATGCGGTGATGTTGCTTCAACAAATACTAACGGATTCACTTCTTCATATTGTAAAGACACAGAACTATTTGCCAGCAATGCCAATGCATCGGAATTACGAACACCTACCGGTGTTATTTCACTACCAGAAGCAACGGGTTTATAACCTGCTGTTTTATATCCTGCTTTAGTTGCCGCTTGTAACAAAGCACAACTGACAACTGTTTTACCCACTTCGGTATCTGTACCCGCCAAAAACCAGCGCTTAGTCACGATGAATCACTCCAAAAACAACCTGATAGCTAAGAGGTAACTGTTCATTTTCTCGTGGATAAGCCTGTTCCAGAGCAGTCAGCCGTCCACGCGTCATTAGTCCTTGCTGTCGCCCATCATGAAGGTGAGTCGCACCAATCCCTTTCAGAGAACCCAATAGCGGCAATATATGAGAATATTGCTGACGATAAACCTGACTAATAAGACAATGCCGGAACCCTTGACAGGCATCTTTAATTGTCTGTTGCGGCAGGAACTGATTAATATGATGGTAGTTATCAACCACACTCCAAGCTTGCTTCAATTCATGCAATGAACCTTTAGCCAAGGTGGAAAACAGAATCAATCCACCCGGGCGGGTTACCCGATAAAGTTCTCTTAACGCGCGGGATAAATCATCACACCACTGAACAACCAGATTACTGAAACAGATATCAACACTGCTGTCAGCAAGCCCTAAATGTTCAATATCCGCTTGTAAATAATAGTCAGCCGCCAATTGCTTACGGGCATGAGCTAACATGCCTGATGCCAAATCCAGCCCAATAACCTGCTTCCCCTGTTGTCGCCAGCGGTGACTAAAAAAACCGGTACCGCAACCTGCATCCAATACTAATTTGCCGGAATGCTCACCAACTTGTTGCATGAGGAATTCACCGGTTTGCTGCTGTAATTTCGCTACCACATCATAATTGGCGGCCGCTCGTCCAAACGCTCCCGCAATCGCCTGTTTATTGGCAAATTCAGCTACGGAACCCATGCAACGCCTCCATCAACATATCAATATCCTGTGGCATATGGCTGGCCGTCAAAGTAATACGTAATCTGGCGCTGCCCGGCGGTACTGTTGGTGGACGGATCGCTTTAACCCAAATCCCTTTTTGTTGCAGATACTGAGATAAGGATACACTCAGCTCGTTATCACTCACAATCAATGGCTGAATTGCGGTAGTTGAATCTGTCAAATTGAATGGCAGTTTCTGAGCTTGCCGACGGAAGTCATTGATATTCTGCTGCAATCGTTGGCGCAATTCATCACCAGATTGTATCTGCCGAACAGCTTCAGAAAGCGCCTGAGCCTGTGCGGGAGGCATAGAAGTGCTGTAGATCAGATGACGGGCATACTGGATGAGATATTCTGCCGTCTGCTCATCACAAAGCACCGCTGCACCACTCAACCCAAATGCTTTGCCAAAAGTGACAATCAGGATTTCTGGTTTTACTTTCTGTTGCCAGCAGCTTCCCCTTCCCTGTTCACCACAGACACCAATACCGTGAGCATCATCCACCATTAACCAGTTGCCAGAAATTCTGGTTTGCTGATGAATATCGGCTAGCGGTGCGCAGTCACCATCCATACTGAACACACCTTCGGTTACCACCAACGTCTTTCCAACACAAGGCGTTGCCAGTAAATTTGCAAGTGATGCAGGTTGATTATGCAGAAAACGCCGTAGCTGAGCAGGGGAATGCATAGCTGCTTCCATTAATGAAGCATGACTCAGACGATCGGCAATAATCCGATCCTGTTCCGTCATTAACGCGGCAATGACCCCCTGATTCGCAGAATACCCCGAAATAAACAGTAATGCTTTTGGATAACCCAACCAGTCAGCCAATTGTTGTTCCAATAGCTGATGAGCCTTTGTATAACCCGTAATATGACCTGAACCTCCACTACCAACACCATATTGTTCAGCGCCCCGCTGCCATGCGGAAATGATTGCGGGATTTGCACTTAATCCAAGGTAATCATTACTGGAAAAATTAAGATATTTGCCATCAGTGGCATACAGGAAACGCCCATCTGATTTCTGATTGACCTGCCGCTGACGCCATAGCGAAGTATCCCGACGCTCAGACAATTGCCGGGAAAGATAAGATGACCAATTCATCATAATGCCGCATTATAAAATTGTTCGTTATCCGCATTGATAATGGCTTCTGCCAAATGCTGCTGTTGCTGATTATCACCAAATGCTGTCTGAGTCTGCTGAGGATTAATGCCCAACTTGCGAAATAGTTGTAAATCTTTATCTTCCGCCGGGTTAGGTGTAGTGAGCAACTTACAACCATAGAAAATGGAATTAGCGCCAGCCATAAAACACATTGCCTGTGTCTGTTCGTTCATCTGTTCACGACCTGCGGATAACCGAACATGAGAAGACGGCATCATGATCCTGGCAACAGCAATCGTGCGGATAAAATCGAAAGGGTCTACATCTTCGTTCTCAGCCAATGGCGTGCCTTTGACTTTAACCAACATGTTGATGGGTACACTCTCCGGCGGTTTTGGCAAATTTGCCAGTTGTACCAATAACGCAGCCCGATCACGTATCGCCTCACCCAGACCAACAATACCACCAGAACATACTTTTATTCCGGCCTCCCGTACTTTATCAAGGGTATCCAATCTGTCCTGATAGGTCCGAGTCGTAATGATGTTGCCATAAAATTCCGGGGAGGTATCCAGGTTGTGGTTGTAGTAATCTAATCCTGCATCCGCCAGCCGCTGCGCTTGTAAACCATTGAGCATGCCCAGTGTCATGCAGGTTTCCATTCCCAATGCTTTGACTTCCTTAACCATTTTCTCCAGATAAGGCATATCCCTCTCATGGGGATTTTTCCACGCGGCCCCCATACAAAAACGTGTTGAACCCGCATTTTTAGCCTTACGAGCAGAATCAATCACCTGTTCCACTTCCATCAACCGCTCTTTTTCAAGACCTGTTTTGTAACGGGAGCTTTGCGGGCAATATTTGCAATCTTCCGGGCAAGCCCCGGTTTTGATGGAAAGTAGTGTACTGACCTGTACTTGCTGTGGGTCAAAGTAAATACGATGAACCTGCTGTGCTTGAAATAATAATTCGAAAAAAGGTTTATCAAACAGCTCTTGCGCCTGCTTAATTGTCCATTGCTTACGCTCAATCACAATAACATCTCCAGTGTGAAAAAAGTCTAGTCAGTTTAAATAATGCCGTTATACTGTCAACCAATTTTAATAAAATTGGTTTACGTTAAGCTTTATGACTTCTTCCGATATTGAATTTGATCTACGCCATATTTGGCATCCCTACACCTCCATGACCAATCCTCTTCCGGTTTACCCTGTCGTTGGCGCTTCTGGGATGGAACTAGAGTTGGCTGATGGCCGTAAGCTGGTGGATGGCATGTCTTCCTGGTGGGCTGCCATTCATGGATATAACCATCCGGTACTGAACCAAGCCGCTAAAATTCAGATTGATAACATGTCCCATGTCATGTTTGGCGGAATTACCCATCCACCCGCAATCGCACTTTGCAGGCAATTAGTGGCAATCTCCCCGCCATCACTGGAATGTGTTTTTCTGGCTGATTCAGGTTCTGTCGCAGTGGAAGTGGCTCTGAAAATGGCATGGCAATACTGGCAAGCAAAAGGTGAGAAACGTCAGCGGATTTTGACATTACGGCACGGTTACCACGGTGACACATTCGGCGCTATGTCTGTCTGTGATCCCGACAATTCAATGCATAATCTCTACAAAGGCTATCTGCCACCCCATCTATTTGCCGAATCGCCTCAGTGCGGGTTTGATTCTCAATGGGACGAGCGGGATATCATGCCATTTCGCACTTTGCTGGAGCAGCATGCCCTTGATATTGCCGCGGTGATCCTTGAACCTATCGTACAGGGTGCTGGAGGAATGCGAATTTATCATCCTGAATATCTGCGTCAGGTCAGAATGCTTTGTGATCAGCATCAGATCCTATTAATTGCGGATGAAATCGCCACCGGCTTTGGCCGCACAGGAAAATTGTTTGCTTGTGAACATGCTGAAATTGAGCCAGATATCTTATGTGTAGGGAAAGCGCTGACAGGCGGCTATATGACACTATCAGCAACACTGACAACCCGTAAGATAGCTGAAACAATTAGCAATGGTGAAGCAGGCTGTTTTATGCATGGCCCAACATTTATGGGCAATCCATTAGCTTGTGCCGTAGCAGAATCCAGTTTGAACTTATTATTACAAAGCCCTTGGCAACAACGGATTAAATCAATTGAAAACCAATTAAAGAGTGCGCTGATGCCACTAAAACACCATGCAAAAGTGGCTGATGTTCGGGTATTAGGTGCAATTGGCGTCGTAGAGATGGAACAGCCCGTGAATATGGCGGTGCTACAACACCATTTTGTTTCTCAAGGTGTCTGGATAAGACCATTTGGCAAGCTGATTTATTTGATGCCACCTTATATTATTCAACCGGAGCAACTTTCACGCCTGACAAAGGCTGTCTCTGGTGCAATTAATTTGTAATTTTCCTTTATTAAATAAATTCTTCTGAATTTATTGCTGAGCAGTTAATAAAGCTAAGTTTCAGTTCGATCAAAAAAGGCTCCTAATTGGGTAATGTCAGTCAGTTAAGTAACTGACTGGCTGTTTTTCTGTACTTATACCCACTGGTTTTGCGAAGACTGATAATTGATGACATGAACGGCCTACCGGCCTGATGAGAAACCTAACATAAAAATTGGCTCCTTGAAGCCGGCACAGTTTTAAGGTTCATCAGGCGCGGAACTCATCGAGGCGCAGGCTCCTTGCCTATAGTGACGCCGGATAGATTTAAGCAAGCCCAAAATTCATCAAAATAAGTGTTGCAAAAACGAGGGCGACCATAGAATTTTTATGCTCTCCAAGATCGTATTTTCACTGACATGATATCGGGGGCAACGGACGAGCGGAAAGGTTTGCAACGGCTTCTTACACGGGCAGAAAAAGATGACATCATCATCTGTACTAAAATGGACCGTCTGGGCCGCAACACTTCCGACATGATCCACATTGTGGATGCCTGTTATAAAAAAGGCATTGCCATTCGTTTTCTTGAAAATGGCCTCAGCACTGAAGGCTCAATGGGGAAAATGGTGATTCAAATACTAGCCGCCGTTGCAGAGGCTGAACGGGAACGCATCCTTGAACGCACCAACGATGGCCGGGTTGCCGCTATGGAATCGGGCGTTAAATTTGGACGAAAACCACACAAGAAATCGGCAATAGCCCAGGAACTTATCCGCCAGAACCAACCTACTAAGATTGTCATGGAAAGAACGGGGATTTCCCGCGCTACTTACTTCCGATTAAAAAGGGGCAATTAAGCCCCTGTGAAGTGGAGTTTCAGCCCTAACGCTTTTGTTATTTTCATCATAGCGCTGAATGTTGGATTACCTTTTCCTGAAAGCGCATGATATAGCCCTTCTCTGGACATACCGACCTCTCTTGAAAGCTCGCTCATGTTTCTGGCTCTGGCAATATCACCCAGCGCAGACAGTACCAATTCCAGATCACCATCTTCCATAATTTCATTAAGATACATTTGTATTTCTTCTTCACTGTTTAAGTGTTCTGCAATATCGTATTCTTTCAGTTTCATAGCTCCCCCTCAATCTCTTTGTAAATGGCTTTTGCGATGGCTATATCTTTTTGCTGTGTACTTTTATCTCCTCCACACAACAAAACAACGATTACTTTTCCGTGATTTTTTAGATAAACCCTGTAGCCTTTACCTTCATGAATCCGCATTTCTGAAAACCCTTCCCCTACTGGCTCTATATCGCCAGAATTACCGTTTTTCAGTCTGCGAATTCGTGCCTGAATCTTTGTTTTTGCTCTGATGTCTTTTAGGGCATCAATCCAGTTATCAAATGTTTCTGTACTTAATACAGTTATCATTCTTTGCCCCTTATACTTCGATAATTAAAGTATACGCCATATTTTTTTATTGCCAAATATATCTGACACAATAAAGGGGCATTTTTTTCTGCCCCTTGTTTTTAAATTAAAACATTGCGTAGCCTTGCTGGAGAGCGACGGCAAGGGAGTGAATCCCCGGGAGCATAGATAACGATGTGGCCGGGGTGACTGGGGTGAGCGAGTGCAGACAACTTGAAAGATGACGGGTATATATGGCCTTTCCTTCATGTCATATCTGTAGGTACCAAAACCAATTCCATTTCATCTGCAAGCTCTCTAAGTTTTTCGTTAACCTCTTTAGAAGTAGCGGCGGACTCTGATTCAAGAGACACATGCAAATCTTTTTCTTCCACCCGATCTCCAAAAATTATTATTGCTTTACCGCCGTGCTGCTTAGAGGGCCATCGAATTGCTTGAGCATCAGGATTGTCATGATAAATTTTTGCTGCCCAGAGCTGAGTAATATGATAATCCGATGCTTCTGATTCTACGAGTTGGCCTTGAATAATCCCCCATTTCTTCAATATTCGTGGGTTGATATCCACATACTTGATGTCTTTTTTTGGCGTAATTTGGCTATACGCTAAATCATCTAGTTTACTCAGTTCAACAGGTATACCGGCGCAATTTAGTGGAATATCATGCAAAATCGTCTCCATAATAGCGACTCCTACGTTTTCACCTCCATAGAGTGTTGGAACAAAGATTCCATTATTTTTGAACGGGCTAAAACGGGCATTACCAACACCAGGATTAAATTCAGCGCCTTTAAACTCGGCTTTATGAATACGTTCAATAGGTGTACCCGCTTTCCATTTTTGGATTTTGGCTGCTGTATTCTCTGGGGGAAGCGGTATATCTTCTTGAAATTCTTTTTTATCATCAACTATGACGCGGCCCTTCAGCTTCTTCTTTGGCTGCCATATAAACATCATCAGGTTGAGTTAATACAAGGTCCTTTGGTTTTTTATTACCAAGCCAGCTATTTGGTGTGCCGAACCAAATAGCGATTGACCAAGGGGTCTTTTTGTCTCCAAACAGCGCAAGGGTTTTCTTTATCACTGGTAACGGTTGGCCGCCTTCGTCTAGAGCATACAATGGGAATAGGTCTTTGCCATTAATTGGCAATGCGAATATTTTTTTCGACTTTTTCAAACGATTTGCCGCAGCGCTGGAATTCATTGATTTAGATCCGGCCAATTTGCTAAGTTCACTTGCAGTCAGCCACTCTGAATCAGTAATGATCTGATTTTTTAATTTTTCAAGGCGTGCTTCATTACGGGAAGCAAATCCAATTTTTGAAGATGGTTCGGTCATAACAGACCGATGTTTGTTCTTATTGAATGTAGTGACAGCGGTTACTGCACTAGCTATTGCCAACTTAATATCATGATAATCAATTGCTCTTGGCAACTTTATTACCACATATTGATCTGCCTCATCAGCGGGAATTTCAGACAAATTGATATGTTTGGCAACATCCTTGTCATTTGATAACTCAATTGAAAGAAAGTCAAAGCTAACATTCTCCGATTTGGATTGCGATTTAGTCATCATACTGCCTCCCTACTGCATCTGTTTGAGTTCGTATTTTGCGTATTTTCGTTATATGGATGATATTGCGTATTTGTTAAAAGTACAAGAATTGGTGTAGTTGCATCACACGAGGCTTCCATCAAAGCGCTTTCAACGGGATTTTGTCGTGAATATCACATGCACAACCCGTTCGGCGCGGTCCGTTTTGCGTATAACAAGGCGCTGCACATCAAAAAGCATGCTTATAGAAGTCACGATGTGAGTTTAAATCCGCGCAAAGACCTCAAACCGCTACTAGCGGTCGCGAAGAAATCACGCAAATACGCCTCTGCTCAAGGTATGTGACGCCATCACGTTACAGCAGTCGGGGAGCAATCACTGGATGAGTTTAGTGAAACCGGGCAGACATAGAAAACCATTTTTGCATCTGTCCGGTTGAATAACTGCAAGATTTGGTGTTGCATTAGCTCAAACTTGATCTGGTGCCTACCGGTTATTTGCATCAATGCCTATCAAATTAAACCGTAACTAGCACACACGATCACCGTTAACATCCAATAATCTTTTCAAATTCACAGGGCCAGCACCGTGACCCACATTGGGCCTTTACCTACTGGATAGCGCGTCAATTCAGTCAACTTACCGGTATATTTATCAATAGAAGAGACTGAAATATGGTCAGACTTTTGACCGGATGCAATCAGATATTTTCCACTGTGATCGATCGCAAAACCACGCGGCTGAGTTTCAGTTTTATAGTGCCCTGCCAGCGTCAAATTAGAACCATCTTGCGAAATAACAAAATGGCTGATCAAACTTGAAGTCCGTTCACTGGTATAAAGGTGACGACCATCCGGTGTAATATGAATATCTGCAGACCAACGAACTCCCGCTAAATCCGCCGGCAATGAATCAATCGTCTGAATAAACCGGTATTTTTCCCACTTGCGATAAACATCCACTGTAGAATCCAGCTCATTAATACAATAAATCACCTGCTGATTTGGATGAAATGCCATATGACGAGGACCCGCACCCATTGCGGTAGTGATTTCCTCAGCACGTTTTTCTGTTAGATAACCCTCTTCTGCCATCTCAAAAATACGGATGCGATCTTCTTTCAGACAAGGAACCAATAGTTGTTTATTATCCCAGTCAATATTAGCCGAATGCGGTGCTTGCAAGCCTGCAATAACCTGAACAGGTTCGCCCACAATACCTTGATCATCAATTAAACTAACACTCAAATTGTTATAACTATAGGAAGCAGAGAATAGAAAACGGCCCTGTTTATCAGTAGAGATATGAGTCGGGCTACCCGGTATTGATGAAATCCCCTGTTGTGCCAGTTCTCCTCTAGAGCCAATCTGGTAAGTGACAATACTGAATTGTGGCCGGATGCCAACATAAAGATGTTTACGATCCGGGCTAACCACCATTGGTTGTACTTCCCCCGGTACATCAACTGTCTGAATGAGTGATAACTCACCTTCATTATTCAGGCTCCAAACATGAATCTGACAACTGTTTGGACTCGCCGTATAAACCACTTGTTTCATCTTCACTCCTTAATTATCCATGACCATTTTATTGTGCTGTAACGACTCGATTGGTTTTATCGGTTAAACTCACCGCACAATTGGTGTAGCTTTATTCAGTTTCAATGTAATATCCTTACATTATATATAGTTATGAGGCTAATTTATGTCATATCGCATCATTGCACTGGATCTGGATGGTACACTACTCGATCCTCAAAAAAATATCCTGCCAGAATCACTCATTGTACTAAACGAAGCACGTAAAGCGGGCATTAAGGTGCTAATTGCTACTGGCCGTCATCATGTTGCTATCCACCCTTTTTATCAGACTTTGCAACTCGACACGCCTGCCATCTGCTGTAATGGTACTTATCTGTATGATTACCATGAAAAGAGCGTTTTAGCCTCAGATCCACTGTCAACTCAAGAAGCTATAAAAGTTCTCAGCCACTTAAAAAACACAGATATTCACCGTCTGATGTATGTAGATGATGCCATGTTATATGAAGAACCGTATGACACAGTTGTCCGTACCATAAAATGGTCTGAAACCCTACCTGAATCTCAACGCCCAACTATGCGACATGTTAATAGCTTTCAACATGCTATTGACGAAGTACAGTCTATCTGGAAATTTGCAACCTGCTCTCCTGATTTAGTAAAACTGCGGGAAGTGACTGCACACATCGCAAATGACACAGGTCTTTCGTGTGAATGGTCATGGTTCGATCAAGTGGATATTACTAAGAAAGGTAACAGTAAAGGTATGCGCTTGAAACAGTGGGTTGAAGCACAGGGAATGAAGATGAAAGATGTCATTGCTTTTGGTGATAACTTTAATGATCTGAGCATGCTGAAAGCCGCTGGACTCGGTGTCGCTATGGGTAACAGTGTGGATGCGATTAAAGAACAAGCCGATCTGGTGACGCTGGATAATACTCAGCCGGGTATTGCCGAAGTTATTCGCAAGTATGTTCTTTAATTGCTTGTCTGACAAGATTACTGTGCGGGGAACCTTCCGATAAGCTCCCCTTTCCTTTGCTATTTATAGCAGAGACTACAATTGCCGATGAAGAGAAACACTTTTTATCTGAGCATAAAGCCACTGACCAGACCGCAAATTAAGTTCATCCCTTGCCCACGGAGTGATCCTTGCCCATAAATAGTGGCCACTCAACACCAATTTGACATCAACGTGTCCACTATCATCAAAGAACTCAACCACTTTCACCGCTAAAATATTACGGATACTACTGCCGCGAGGAGGTTCCAGTACTAATGAAACATCTGAAGCATCTATTCTGATACGCAAATCAGTTCCTGGTTGAACATCCATTTTCGGCAACCATAAAGCCTGGTCAGCGAGTGCCACCGCTGTCATTTCATAACGATTATGATGTTCAACCATTGAAACATTCAGAATACTGCTAAGAGTCTCCTTTTGTAACCAAAGACGTAATGCACTACTGGACCAAACCTCTTCCAATTTTCCCGTTGCCCTGACTTTTCCGTTATCCATGACGAGTACATTTTCTGCCAGACGAAGAATCTCATCCAGATTATGGCTGACATATAAAATTGGGATGTTGACCTCTCCAGAAAGTTTTTCAAGATAAGGCAGTAGTTCTCTTTTACGGGGGAGATCCAACGATGCCAACGGTTCATCCATTAACAACAGATCCGGTGCTGTCAATAAAGCACGACCGATAGCAACCCGCTGCTTTTCACCGCCGGACAAGGTAAGAGGAAAACGAGATAGTAAGTGCTCAATTCCTAGCAAACTAACAATGCTATCAAATTCCGGCTTCATCTCCGGCGACATTCCGTATTGAAGATTACCTTTTACTCGATAGTGAGGAAAAAGCCGGGCATCCTGAAAAACATAACCTATACGGCGCTGCTCTGGTGACAAGCAGATACCTTTTTCAATATCAACCAGCACATGATCATTGAGGACAATCCGCCCTTTCTGTGGGCGTATCAAACCGGCGATAACATTTATCAGTGAAGTTTTCCCGGCGCCAGAAAGGCCAAAGACAGCCGTGATCCCCTCAGTGGGTAGCTGTGTATTGACCTGTAAATGAAGATCACCAAGTTGTTGCTCAAAATCCAGCTCTAACATGTTGCTCCCAAGCGTCTCCTTCCCCAACGGGTTAACCATTCAGAAACCATCAGTGACATCAACGCTAAAATAATGGCAATGATGCACAAACGAGCCGCAGCCGTTTCTGCTCCAGGTGTTTCAATCAAGGTATACATTGCCAAAGGGATTGTCCGCGTTTCGCCGGGAATATTGGATACAAAAGTGATAGTTGCGCCAAATTCACCCAATGAACGGGCAAATGCCAAAACAGCACCCACAATGACCCCAGGCAAAGAGAGCGGCAATGTGATAGTAAAAAATACCTTAAACGGATTTGCGCCCAAAGTACGAGCAGCCTGTTCCAGCCGCCGATCAACACCTTCCAGCGCCAGACGTATCGCCCTAACCATCAATGGAAAAGCAACAATAGCAGAAGCCAGTGCAGCACCACGCCAACTGAACACAAAGCTGATGCCAAACCAGTCATATAACCATTCACCGATAAATCCACGACGCCCCATACTGATCAACAGCAAGTAACCCACCACCACGGGTGGTAACACCAGCGGCAGATGGATAATGCTGTCAAGTAATGATTTCCCGGGAAACTGGAAACGAGCAAGAATCCATGCCATCAAGATCCCAAATGGCAGACTAAGTAGCACTGCCATACCGGACACTTTCAGACTCAGGATGATGGCTTGCCATTCGTATTCACTCAACATCACCAAAAAATCTATACCCGTCATCTTTCAAGTTGCCTCTTTGTTGGCTGCACTCTCTCACCCCGGTCACAGAGTTTGCTATGCTCCCGGGGATTCGTTCCCTTGCCGTCGCGATGCATCTTGAAATCCATAGGGTATATTCCTAAAGTGGGTGAAAACCATAACGTTTAAAAATTTCAACGGCTTTAGGGGTTTTCAAATATTCATAAAAATCGAGAACGGTGGGATTACTCTGATCTTTGATAATCGCCATTGGGTACTCAATAGGTTTGTGGCTCTCTTCCGGGAAAACCCCCACCACTTTGACTTTATCACTGGCAACGGCATCCGAGCCATAAACAATGCCCAATGGAACTTCAGCACGCTCCACCAGCGCCAAACCACTGCGCACATTACTGGTACGCGCCAGCAGAGGATTAACCCTCTCCCATGCTCCCAAATATTGCAGAGACTCTTTAGCGTAAATGCCCACTGGAACATGATCTGGATCACCAACAGCAAGACGACCGTCCTCTAATAAGGATTTCCATTTGGTTTCTTTATTAATATCAACTTTATTGAATCTACTCGCTTTCGGTGCAATCAGAACGAGTTGATTTCCCAACATAGTCAACCGAGTTTCATCAATAATCAGTTTCTTCCCGGCAACATAATCCATCCACTGTTGATCAGCGGAAATAAAAATATCTGCCGGCGCCCCTTGCTCAATCTGACGAGCCAAAGTGGAAGATGCAGCATAAGACGCCACCACTTCACCTTTTTTCTCTCGCTTATACAGCGCCGCAATATCATCAAGTGCGTTAGTCAACGAGGCGGCAGCGAATAACGTGACTTTTTCCGTAGCCCATGCTTGCCACGTCAAAGCAAAAGAAACGACAACGCCGACTAGCAGTTTGCCAAAACTCTTTTTCATTTGTTTTCCACCTGTTTCTTACCTATTAGTTCGTCGTGTATAACAAGATATAACGTCAATTGGAAGAGTGTTCCAATATTAATCGGCAAATTGTGAGCAACTTTTACTATCTAATTTAATTCGAAGTAAAATACTGTAATAGAAAAACCAAATGAATAAAATGGAACTGATTATGATTAATTAAGACAAATTACCCGGTTAATCACCGGGTAATCAGAATAGCATCTGGTGTAAAAGAAATATTAGTTTTACTTTTCAGAACGGCCAATACGGGAAACGATATTAAACAGTTCCCCGAGACCATAAATTAAACCTAAAATGCCGACCGTCACTACCGGTACCATGACCAGGGCGAAAGCCATACTTTTAATCAACTCAAACATGGTAGCCTCACACAATGGCTCATTAAATGAGCCAACAACATAACACATTTTTAACCATAGCGGATAATACCGCTATAATTAGTACCATTCTAGACAAAGACAGACAACTGTAACCGGCTAAACGTGCGTTTTTCGAGTTAGCCTATAAAAATTTACGATTATATTTACTAAAAAAAACTATCATGCAAGCCGAAATTCTACTAACACTGAAATTACAACAACGGTTATTCGCAGATCCACGGCGAATATTATTACTAAAACAGATTAAAATAACGGGTTCTATCAGTCAGGGAGCAAAACTGGCCGGCATCAGTTATAAAAGCGCTTGGGACGCAATTAACGAAATGAATCAGTTGGCAGACGAAATACTGGTAGACCGTGCTACAGGTGGTAAAGGCGGTGGCGGGACAAATCTTACCCATTATGGCGAACGTCTATTGCAACTTTACGATCTACTAACACAAATTCAGCAAAAAGCCTTTGATGTGCTAAAAAATGACCAACTTCCCCTCGACAGTCTGTTAGCGGCCATTTCCCGTTTTTCTCTGCAAACTAGCGCCCGTAACCAATTCTTTGGCACAATTACTGACCGTGACCATAATCAGGTGCAGCAACATATCCGCATCTTGCTGACAGATGGTCAAACATCACTGAATGCGGCATTAACAGAACAAAGTGCTAACCGTCTTGGCTTAGTAAAAGGTAAGGAAGTATTAGCGCTCATTAAAGCGCCTTGGGTGAAACTCACTAAAGAGCCGTTCTCTATCGGTCATTTCGACAATACCCTGACAGGGCTAATCAGTAACATTGAAACGGGTGAAGAGAACACAGAAATTATTATTGTTCTTGATGGCGGTGAAATCCTCTGTTCTACTCTGCCCAATCAAGAAGTAAATAACCTGAAACTACATTCTGGAGATAAAATCACTGCACTTTTTAATGCTGACCAAGTGATTATTGCTACTCTGTGTTAAGAATTGACTCCATTATCACTGAACAATTCGGAATATCCAGGAATATTATGGTGTTACGTACCTTATACCTCCCCTAATGTCCGACATTAAATGTTAATTAAAAGTTAATATTGACATTCCGCGGCATTCCGCTTATTTGTGGAAAAATATTTGCGTTGCTTAAAAAGGAAGAAAAGATGTCTGAATTGCAAATAACGCAAGGCTGTTTCCGTTTAAGTGATACTCGAACCTTGCAGTTATCATCACTAAAAATAACCTCTGGCGAAAATTGGGCTTTCATTGGTGCTAATGGTAGCGGAAAATCATCATTGGCCCGCGCACTTTCAAATGAACTCGTTCTACTTTCCGGCGAACGAAATTGCTCATTTCGCAGGTGCGCCCGCGTCTCTCTAGAACAATTACAAAAACTGACGGAAGAAGAGTGGCAACGCAATAATAGTGATATGCTCAGTGATGATGAAGATGATACCGGTCGCACTGCGGCAGAAATTATCCAACTTTATCATAAAGATAATGAACTTTGCCTGGAACTGGCAAAACAGTTCGGTATTATGGATTTACTTTCCCGTCGTTTTAAATATCTTTCTACTGGTGAAACCCATAAAACATTACTTTGCCAGGCACTGATGGCTTCACCTGATTTGCTGATTCTTGATGAACCTTTTAATGGTCTTGATCTATTTTCCCGTGGTCAACTCGCTGAATTATTGGAAAAATTGTCATCAAAAGGAATCGTTTTGGTACTTATCCTTAGCCGGTTCAGTGAAATCCCAGATTTTGTTGATCAGATTGGCGTATTAGCGGATTGCCAGTTAACCTCTATTGGCATCAAAGAAAAAGTGATGTCAGATTCCTTGGTGGCTCAACTGGCACACAGTGAAAAACTGAACGGTATTCATTTACCTGAACCAGATGAATTTCCTGTCAATAATCAGCTACCGCCCGATCAACCGCTGATTATCCTACGTAACGGTATCGTTCAATATAATGATCAGCCAATTTTGCATGGACTAGATTGGCAAGTGAATTCAGGTGAACATTGGCAAATTATTGGCCCAAATGGTGCTGGAAAATCAACGCTTTTGAGTCTGATTACCGGAGATCATCCTCAAGGCTACAGTAATGAACTGATCCTGTTTGGCCGTCAACGCGGTAGCGGCGAAACCATTTGGGATATCAAACGCCATATTGGCTATATTAGCAACAGCATTCATCTGGAATATCGTGTCAGTATCAGCGTTCGTAATGTGATTCTGTCCGGTTTCTTCGATTCAATTGGTCTTTATCAGGCAGTATCGGATCGCCAGCAGCAACTTGCTGATGAATGGCTGGCTTTACTGGGATTATCTACTCAGATTGCCAATGGTCCGTTTCACCGCCTTTCATGGGGACAACAACGGCTGGTTCTAATAGCTCGCGCACTGGTTAAACATCCGGCTTTATTGATTCTTGATGAACCTCTGCAAGGGCTTGATCCACTCAACCGTCAGTTAATATTACGTTTTATTGATATCATGATCGCTGATGGCGATACTCAACTACTGTTTGTTTCTCATCATCAAGAAGATGCGCCGCAATGCATTACTCACCGACTGATATTTATTCCTGATGGTGATCTATACCGCTACAAAACAGAGAAAGTTTCTGATTGATTTCTGACAGTTCCCCGTTATGCGGGGATCTTAATGAGTCTAGCCAATTTTCATCACTGCCATTTCTATTAGTACCTTAATGAGGTGATTAATCCTTAACCAAAGAACCTGAATTAAGGAACGACGATTACCAGCATAAGAACTTCTCCGACCAGTGAAAAAAACATCGCAATTTAGTTATCATGCATTATTATTTTTGCTCACTAAATAACATCCATCATCGATTTTTGGTCTGCTTTTCAGATCGTTTTTTAATTTGTTAAAAATAAAGGGAAATTATATGATTTGGGGTTTACTTGCTGCATCACTGGCGTTATTAGCTATACACCGCACCACTGCACTGATTGTTCTACTGGCCGCGGTCATTACCGGATTCGTCACGCAAACTATGGCCTATCCGGCAGTCGCCACTATTGCGATTATTTTTTTGTTAGGTGCGCTACGTATCTATTTTCAACAAAATAACATCATTAAAATCACAACTGAATTGCTATTACTCGCCTTTGCAGTGGCATTATTTTTACATCTGCTCCCCGGTTTTAATAACCTGAAATATCTCGATAAAGTTCAAGTAGGCCCTCATAGTGCTCCATTCTCAATGTATTTCAACTTTGACAAAGCACTCATTCCTTTCCTGCTGTTATGTTGCATACCTGGCCTATTTACAACAAAGCCACTGACCAAAATTCAGCCTTATGCCTGGATAATCTTAGCTATTGCTATTCCTGTATTATTAAGCATAGCAACGGCTCTCGGAGGGCTCGCAGTTGAACTGCACATGCCACAATGGTTACCGATGTTTATATTGGCCAATATTTTCTTCGTTTCTCTGGCAGAAGAAGCGCTATTCCGAGGTTATATCCAACAGAGATTGAGTCAGTGGATTAACCCCTATTTTGCCCTGATCATCACTGCTTTGATTTTTGGTGGCGCACACTTCGTCGGCGGCCCATTATTAATGATTTTTGCTACACTTGCCGGATTAATATATGGGCTAGCATGGATGTGGAGTGGCCGTCTGTGGGTCGCTGTTGGGTTCCATTTCGCGCTCAATTTGGTTCATTTGCTGTTCTTTACTTACCCAATCAAGTTGGTGACTGCGTTATAAACGTGTCAAACTTGCCCGGTGGTATCTATTCAGCAATCTGCAAGCAATTCAGCTTTTCAAGCAAATAAAGTTTGAAACAAGACTATTGATTGCTGTTCTGGTGCATAGGGCAATATAATGCGCTCAGTTATCATTAAGTTTGATTTTTAAGGAGTTTAAGCTATGGCTGTCACTAAACTGGTTCTGGTAAGACATGGCGAAAGCGAGTGGAACAAAGAGAACCGTTTCACTGGCTGGACTGACGTCGCGTTATCTGAAAAAGGTCGCGCCGAAGCTCAACAAGCAGGGCAACTGTTGAAAGAAAAAGGTTTTGTTTTTGATTTTGCCTACACCTCCGTGCTAAAACGCGCTATCCATACGCTGTGGAACATTCTGGATCAAGTTGATCAACAGTGGTTACCTGTTGAAAAGAGCTGGAAACTAAATGAACGTCATTATGGTGCTCTGCAAGGTTTGGACAAATCAGAAACCGCAGCTAAGTACGGTGATGACCAAGTTAAACTGTGGCGTCGTGGTTTTGCTATCACCCCACCAGATTTAACTAAAGATGATGAACGTTTCCCAGGCCATGATCCACGTTATGCAAATTTGAAGCCAGAAGAGTTACCCGTGACTGAAAGCCTGGCAACGACGATTGAACGCGTGATCCCTTACTGGGAAGACGTTATCAAACCGCGTGTTGCTCAAGGTGAGAAAGTGATTATCGCAGCGCACGGTAATTCTTTGCGTGCTTTGGTTAAATATCTGGATAATATGAGCGAAGAAGCCATTCTTGAGCTAAATATCCCAACAGCAGTACCTTTGGTTTATGAATTCGACGAAAACATGAAACCAATCAAACATTACTATCTGGGTAACGCTGATGAAATCGCAGCAAAAGCCGCGGCGGTAGCAAACCAAGGTAAAGCGAAATAATTCATTGCCGATAAAAAATTGCTGACACCCTATTTTCCAGCAAACATAAAAAACCGGAGTTGTCGATTCCGGTTTTTTTACATTGGAAAAATGTTATCAGCCACAACGCGCTTTTATTGCCGACGACAATTGACGTAATAAAATTTCAGTATCAGCCCAACCAATGCAAGCATCAGTAATACTTTTACCATATACCAATGGCAGACCGCTATCCGGGTTCTGATTTCCTTCTTCCAAATGACTTTCTACCATGACACCAATAATCGCTTTCTCCCCTGCGATAAGTTGCCGACTCACATCTGAACACACATCCATCTGCTTTTTAAATTGCTTAGAACTATTGGCATGACTGAAATCAATCATAATTCTTGCCGGCAAACCGGCTTTTTCCAACTCTTGCTTCACGGCAGCGACATGTTCAGAACAGTAATTCGGTTCTTTACCACCACGCAAAATAATATGACAATCGTTGTTTCCGCTAGTATTTACAATCGCGGAATGTCCCCACTTAGTGACAGAAAGGAAACTGTGAGGAGAGCCCGCTGCATTAATCGCATCAATGGCAACTTTTATCGCACCATCAGTACCATTTTTAAAACCAACCGGACAGGAAAGGCCAGAAGCCAACTCACGATGGACCTGAGATTCCGTTGTACGAGCGCCAATTGCTCCCCAACTCATCAAATCGGCTAAATACTGTGGAGAAATCATATCCAGATATTCCCCCGCAGCCGGTAGCCCCATATCATTAATATCCCGTAACAACTGACGAGCTAAACGCAAACCATCATTAATATCAAAGCTATGATTCATATGAGGGTCATTAATTAACCCTTTCCAGCCAATGGTTGTGCGCGGTTTTTCAAAATAAACTCGCATGACAACTTCCAGATCCTCTTTCAGCTCTTCACGCAATTCATTCAACCGCCCGGCATATTCCATTGCTGCTTTAGGATCATGAATAGAACATGGCCCAATCACCACCAACAAACGATCATCTTCACCCGTCAGAATTTGATGAATCGTTTTACGCGCCTTACGTACTGTAAATGCAGCCTTTTCAGTTGCTGGAAATTTTTCAAGTAGTGCCACAGGAGGTAATAATTCTTTTATCTCTTTAATTCTTATATCATCATTCTGATAATTCATAGCCCTCTCTCATCTACATCTTTATCTATTTAATTAAAGCAATCTTGTGATTTTAATCTAACTGTTAGAAGCCAAACTGTAAATATTCTTTGTAGAGAATAAATAAATCAATGCTTAACTCAAGACATAGCAAGATATAGTCAAATGTGGCTAATTCCATTCTTATAGTTGAAATATCTTTAGAAATGAGAATTATCAAAGTAAATACCTAAAAATATGCCAGAAATCGACAAAACAATTCTCTGGCATAGTTAGCAAACTATTTCACATGAGACAATGGCAAAGAATGGTTCTCCTTAGCTGCCTGAACCCACAAACGGGAGCCATTAAATGCAATACCCAAAAGAATCACATACTGCAACGACATTGCCAGCACGCCTTGATGGAAATAGATAACAACGCTTATCACATTGATAACCATCCATACCAGCCAGTTTTCAACATATTTGCGGGTCATCAGAATCATGGCCACAATAGATAGCACTGTCATTGTCGAATCCCAGAATGGGAATGCATCGGGTTCCAATATCGGCATCTGAACATTAAAGCCAAATTTTTGCATAATCGTAACGGCAATCTGAGTCAGATAACCGAAGACTCGATCAATATTAAAAGTCATAATGGCAATCAATAGCACAGAAATTAGACTAATTATTACCGCCTTATGCAAACTTAACCAACGTATTTTAAGTTCAATCTGCTGCTGATCATTAACCCTGCTCCAGGCATACCAACCATAAATATTTGCCGCAAAGAAGAATAATTGCAGCAATAAACTGGCATAAAGTTGAATTTGGAAGAAAATCACAGCAAATAATGTGACATTAATTAGCCCAAACAAATAGTTAATTATCTTCTCCTGACTGGCAAACCAAATACATAACAAGCCAGCGATCGTACCTACCGCTTCAATCCACGATAAATCATATCCTCCTTTTCCCAGAGGAATATTGACTAATATATTGTTAATACTGAAAAAATCCATCTGTTATATCCTATTATTATCTATACCCGTCATCTTTCAAGTTGCCTCTTTGTTGGCTGCACTCACTCACCCCGGTCACATAGTTTGCTATGCTCCCGGGGATTCGCTCCCTTGCCGCCGCGATGCATCTTGAAATCCATTGGGTATACAATAAAATATTACCTTCATTATTCAATTTTCTATTTTAGCTGAGTTGCAAAATCAAGCATCCTATTTAAAGGAATAAGTGCCTTTTCCCGTAATTCTTTTTCAACCAATATCTCATGCTGACCCCCTCCCTGTTCCAACCCCTGAACGATGGCTTGTAAACCATTCATTGCCATCCACGGACAATGAGCGCAACTACGACAACTCGCCCCTTCTCCAGCCGTAGGCGCTGCAAATAACTGCTTCTCAGGACACGCTTGCTGCATTTTATAAAAAATACCTTTATCTGTTGCCACAATCAGTTTCTGATGCGGCAAAGATTGCGCTGCTTTGATTAATTGGCTGGTCGAACCAACAGCATCAGCCAGATCAATAACAGCATGTGGCGATTCAGGATGAACCAATACCGCAGCATCGGGATGCAGACCTTTCATCCTTAGCAAGGCCTGAGTTTTAAATTCATCATGAACAATACAAGCCCCCTGCCAACACAGAATATCGGCTCCTGTTTGTTTACGGACATAATTCCCCAAGTGGCGATCGGGTGCCCAAATTATCTTCTTTCCCTGACTATCCAGATAATCGATCAGTTCAACAGCAATACTTGAAGTCACAACCCAATCTGCTCGTGCTTTAACGGCTGCTGATGTATTTGCATAAACCACAACGGTACGATCAGGATGGTCATCACAAAACTGGGTGAACTCTTTTTCAGGGCAACCAAGATCTAGCGAACACTCAGCTTCCAGCGTTGGCATTAAAACACGCTTTTCCGGGTTGAGAATTTTGGCGGTTTCTCCCATAAACCGCACACCGGCAACTAATAAAGTAGAGGCCGGATGATTATTACCAAAACGTGCCATTTCCAATGAATCGGCAACACACCCTCCTGTCTCTTCAGCTAAAGCTTGGATCTCAGGGTCAGTGTAATAATGTGCGACCATAACGGCATCCTGCTGTTTTAGAAGGCGTTTAATTTTTTCACGGTAATGTTTTTTTTCATCCTTACTGAGAAAGGCAGGTTTAGGTGGGAATGGATAAATGGTTGAATTAAAATCAATATACTGGTTCATTACTTTGATTCTCTGTTTAGTATATGGTTTTAAAAAGCGATAATTTTGGTTTTCAGGCCGAAAATTTGCCCAGATTTGTTTAATATACTAAACAAAATGATCAATTTATAGTAATTTATCGCGAGATATTTTATCTATGATAGGATGGCTAAACAGAAAACATTATTATATTTATAAAAGCTGTTTTATTAAAGCTATTTATTAAATTATTTTTTAATTAAAAAATAAGGAAATCCCAAGCATGAGAATCGTTTTACCGGCTTACCCTCTTTTTAATAACGAATTAAAATCAATAATAAATGCACTTTTAAAAAAAGTGTTAATTGAATTTAATCGAAGTCCATTAACCATTAGCAATGAGTTAAAAAGAAATTAGAACACAACAAAATATTATCCGAATAACTGGTATTTAAGCGTTTTCTCTCCGTTATTTTATGAACAAAGACATAAAAGATAACAAAATAAAAAAGCGGACAAAACAGTTAATGTGGCAAGATTTAAGCTCTGAAAAAAGCTTGATTATCCTAAAAAACATAAAGGGTAGCGACTGATAAAAACGACTCAAGACTGCCAGTAATACCGCATTAATAAAGATAAAAATCGGGTATGATTAATGTTTTTTAAATATAAAACACGATACACCATTTCGACTTTGAAAGACAAACTATCTTTATCTCGAAGCCGGTGGTTTTAACATTTTACATAAAAGAGTAAATATAGCATCTAATAAGGAGTCTGCTTTGTGATGTGATTCAACATTTTTGTTAACAAACAGGTTTTCTAATTTGACAACAAATATTAATTTTACTATAAATTAAGTTACAGTTGCTATATTTTAAGTTGGCATTTAGAAACTGGTGAAGTATTAAGTAGGTTATTTTAGGATCAAGATTATGCGAAAAGAATAATTAATCTAGATAAAGAAGAATTTATTGTTTATGGTGAAAATAGTAAAGTAAAAGAATATATCATGCATGACAATGACATATTACTTACAAAAATAGTGAATTAAAATGATAAAAATTACTGATTTATGCTTTAGTTATAAAAGTAGAGAAATTAAAAAAAATATTTTTAAAAATATATTTTCATTAAATTAAATCGAAATAGTTTTATTTGAAAATATAAATATTGAAATATTTGACGATAGCAAGATTATAGGATTACTGGGGAGGAATGGCGCCGGAAAAACAACTTTAATAAAGCTGATTTCCGGTATTTTAACTCCAAATTCTGGAAATATTACTGTTTTTGGTATTGATTCAAATGGAAGACCTCTTAATCTTTTATCTAATCTTGGTATCGTTTTTGGCAATAAGTCAATGCTTTGGGATGAGTTATCTCTCTATGAAAATATTGAGCTTTTTTCTAAGATATATAAACGTAATTATGATAAGAATAGTGTTGAAAATATGATAGAAATGTTGAACCTGAATAGCATAGCAAAAAAACCTGCAAAAACGTGCTCTTTAGGTCAATCTGTAAAATCTAACTTATTAATACACTTTCTTAATAGGCCAAAATTACTGATATTGGATGAACCAACAATCGGATTAGATATAGAGTCACAAATTCTATTACGCAACATTTTAAAAGATTATGCTCAAAATAATGAAAGTAAAATACTAATTACCTCACATAATATGATAGATATTGCGGATGTTTGCAAAGATATTATCTTCTTGAAGGATGGTGAAATATCAAAAATACATCTAAATAAAAATAATTCGAAAGAAAAGAATGCGCTATATCTAGAGAGGCTTTTCTGTGATAATTAAATTTTCTTTTATTGAAACCATTAGGGCTAAGAATATAATATTTGGTTACTTATTTATAATTGTAACATTATATGCGGTTGAACTATCTTTTTGGGATACCATGACAAAATCAAATGGTTTTGTTAACTATACCCTATGGATTTCAAGAAGCATCGCGACGGCAAGGGAGCGAATCCCCGGGAGCATAGATAACTATGTGACCGGGGTGAGTGAGTGCAGCCAACAAAGAGGCAACTTGAAAGATGACGGGTATATACGCATGATGAGATAATAGTTTATATATTATGGTCTGTTATTATATTTCAATTGACAAGTATTACCGGATTTCCAGAAAATTTATCGTTCCATATTGAAGATGGTAGTATAGATAGACTAATTATAATGCCAAAATCCATACTATTATATTATTCAGAATATGCTTTCGGACAGATATTAGCTAGATTATTTATAATGTCACCATTAATTTCATTCATAATTATATACCAAAAAGACATTCCTAATATTATATATCTATTTATTTCGTTATGTATAGGGTTGTTTATCAATTTGTACTTAACAATGATATTGTCATGTATGGCATTCAAATTTAGAGGCTCGTACTCTTTTATCATTATTAAGGATACTTTGTCATGGGTCCTTTCAGGTGCGTTGATACCATTAGATGTGTTTGGTGACTCTTTAAAATCAATATTTAATTATATTCCGTTTCAATACATTACCTATATTCCAGTTAAATTTGCAACAAATTCAATATCTATTTATTTTATATTTAATGGATTCTTAGTCATGATGTGTTTAATGATGATTTTTAATTTTATTTGGAATTATATGTTAAAATACAATCAAGGATATAATGGTAATGCTTAGAGTTATATTTATTGGTTTTAAAAGTGGATTATCAGAAGCAAAAAGAAGCCCATTAAATTTTTGGTTATCCGCTTTTGTTAATTTTAGTTACTATATAGCACAAGCTTTTTTTTGGTATGCTATTTTAAATTCACAATCTTCAAATTATATTTTATCTGATGATTTTGTTATTATATTTTTCACTACAGTATGTTTAATCGATAATTTTTATCTTTTTTTATTTGGTAAAGGAAGCTTCTTGCTGGTTAAAAAAGTCAAGTCATTAAAGTTAGAACCTCATTTAACGTTACCTATAAATACTCAATTTTTATATGTCACTACAAATATTGCATTTGAGCATTTTTTATTGTCATTCCTATCTTTAGTGTTATTTTTTACTGTACATATTTACCTTGGTACTAATATTTTGTTGGTTTTTTTACATTTGATAATGGCATTAGAAGGAGTCTTAATACTTACTTCAATTACATGGATCATAAGAACAACAATATTTTGGACAGCTTCATTAGTTAGTATTAAGAACTCAAATCCTTGTTTTAAAGTATTGGTGAGACCTGAACAATCTTTTCATGGTATAGTTCGTTTTATTTTAATGTTCATACTTCCGTGTCTATTTATAACTGGTGTTCCAGCTTCAGTAGCAAGTGGAATAATGAGTATGAAATGGTTTTTTATTCAAACTCTGGTCACATTGATTTTAATTTTTATAGCGAAATTGGTTTTTGATATTGGTGTCAAAAGGTATTCGAAATATATAACGTGAGGAAACGTAATGAAATTGGAAATTATTTCAGTAAGCTATAGTTCACATTCTAATTCAGGTAAAGTTGGTAATTCCTTAGATTTATTTAAAATAACCAAAAAAATAAAGCCGGACTAACCGGCTTAATTCTTACTTCAAGCTGTTTCAGCCACTAGAATTATGCAGCCTTTACGATGTAGTTAAATGCCACGTTACGGGGCCTATTTTCGTTAGCGGTTGGGACTTGTCTTGATGCATCAATGTCAAAATAGGTAAGATCAGTACTACCGCCATTATTTGCTGAACGTGTATCTGCCGTACCATATCGCAACGATGCCATGACACCATTCACAATAGGCGTCTGGGGAGCACCGCCCATCTGAGCATGTATAGCTTGAGTTGACCCTGTAATATTTCTGATTGCATCTCCCTGCCAAGACAAAAGCCCACGACCACTATCAACACCACGATTATCATCCCATCCGCGGATAAATTCTCCTCTTAAATCAGGTAATCTACCGCCAGGATAAGCCTCCGCCAACTTCGGATACTGTGATTTATTAAAAGGTGAGCCATTACAAATAAAATAACCGAAAGGAGGATAGAGTAACGGCCAGGGAATAGGAGAACCAACAGGAATTTCACCGACTGTTTTAATCCGGTTATCTATCTCTTCGCGGGTATAAGTATGCTCACGTAATGAGTTTATTTCTTGCTGAACAAGCTTTTGCGTCACTGCCAATGTATCACTATTGCCAATCACATTTGTAAGCTGAACAACCCCTTTTTGTGTTAATGAAGCATTGGGCATATCTGTTGTAATTTTTTGTGCTATCGCTTTATTTAATTGAGCGGTAAGTTTAGCTACATTTCCATCATCCAGAATATCATTGCCAGATTGTGTCGCGATAAAATCAGCGACGACAGATGATATAGTTGATGACTGACGTAACACCTTATTTAACAAGTGAGTGGGAACATTATCCGGAGAAAATCCCACCTGCAAACCCAAGTTTTGTTCATATTTTTCTTGACTAATGACATTTGCATTACTACTAATAGAAAAAGCCTTAAAATCATTTTTAGAACTCATATATTTTCCTTAAATTAAATAATGTGATTTTATAATCAACCTCTTGAATTATTGTAAAAATAATCCCCTGTAATTCAGGCTAATCAAAGTCTAGTTCAGGAAAAAAATAACACTGTGTTCTTATTACTTATAAGCTTAACCGTTTTTGTATCATTGGCAGCAATAAGTAGCTCAACATTTTAGAGTCGCTTTCGGCTTTGCAAGAAATGGGGATTAAGAAAATATCTCGATGGTGTGTAGATATGTACATTTGTCGCAAGTACATATTGAAACCCCATCGATGCTATTATGAAATTTTACCGCAAAAATATGGCACATTACCCTTTTTCTGTTTTCAGAATAAAAAAATAAAGCCGGTTACCCGGCTTTATTTCCTTATCTATTCCGTTGCTTGATAGAATAGGTTTATGGAATGACTATAACACTAGGATCTGTTAACGAACATTCGATGTTTGATACTAGGGTGACAGCAATAATATTTACTGTCGAGTTTCTTGATTTATCAAACAAAGAAACCTTTATCACCTCAGTAGAGAGTTTTTCCCCTTCCACTCCATCATTTAACGTAATTATCCTACCATTGTGTTTCAGAGGAAATTCATTTAACAAAATGCTAGCACTCTTTGAAATATCAACATTATCAGACTTAATAATACCTTTTTGTTCAGCTTTCTGTATTACTTGCTGAACATTCCAACCGTTAATATCTGCACAATCATCAGATCTTGTTCCCGCCACAGCGTTAGCAGTAAAAAGCATCGCAGTTAATATCAATATTAGTCTTTTCATTCGACAACCAAATCCATATCGTGCGAGAGCAATATCTCACGTCGTATATCTCTATTAAGAATTATACAACCTTCTGATGAATGTTCAGGATCTTTTCTGCTAGCACCGTGAATTCTAAAAGCACTACGGCCATGCATATCATTATAACTACATGGGTCAAGGATAATAGTCATGGGGCCTTTTGAGCTATTTTCACCGGTTATTTTATAATAACCTCTGGGTATAGGACCTAAGTTTTTTATACCTTCTGATGCAGGATTATTCTTATGTATACCCTGACCACTCCAACCGTGGCCAATTAGCTTCGTATCGTGATAAATTTCACCACTGTATTGTTGATAAATCCACGTCATAGTGCATGCCTCTACTTGAATTATTAATACTAAGTTTCATTTCTACAAATTAAATAAAACCCATATAGCTCATCAATTAGACAATAACATATCTGAATAGTTCTCATACATTACTAAAATAACTGGATTTATTCTCCATATTTTCCTGTAACTTTTTTTGCTTCCAGTTCCAAACTGAATCTTCTGACATATGGACACGAATATCTGGTATTAAAGATTTTCACTTCCGTGTTCTACGGCATATGTAGGCACGCTGGTTGATATAATCCAAAATCGCTTTCGGCATTAGGCATTAGGCATTAGGCATTAGGCATTAGGCATTAGGCATTAGGCATTACACAAGAATACGGCACATTACCCTTTTTCTGTTTTCAGAATAAAAAATAAAGCCAGACTAACCGGCTTTATTCTTACTTCAATCTGCTCCGGCCACTAGAATTATGCTGCCCTTACAACGTAGTTAAATGCAATGTTACGAGGGCGAGTTTCATTTGCAGTACGTGCGACACGTGATGAATCGAAACTAACTGCATACGATGTTCCATTTTGTGTCACATGAGATATTGTTCTCAAGTCACCCTCTAGAAAAACTCCGGATGTGGAATCATGTGGACGCGTCATCAAACCAATGCCGTTACCAGCTTCTAAAAAACCTGTCATTCGCTGCATCGCATCCCCCTGCCACGACAGCATTGTGCGTCCCATGTCCACACCGCGTCCATCATCCCAACCACGAATAAATTCGCCTCTTAAATCAGGTAGCCTACCGTCAGGATAAGCTTCTGCTAACTTTGGGTACTGTAATTTATTAAAAGCAGAACCGTTACAATTGAGATAGCCGACAGGTGGATAAGGCAACGGCCACGGAATAGGGGAACCAATAGGAACTTCACCGACTGTTTTAATCCGGTTATCTATCTCTTCACGGGTATACTCACGTAATGAGTTTATTACTTCCTGAACAAGCCTTTGTGTAACCGCTAACGTGTCGCTATTGCCAATCACATTTGTAAGCTGAACCACACCTTTTTGTGTTAATGAGGCACTGGGAATATCTGTCGTAATTTTTTGTTCTATCGCTTTATTTAATTGATCGGTGAGTTTGGCTACATTTCCATCATCCAGAACATCATTGCCAGATTGTGTTGCGATAAAATCAGCGACGACAGATGATATGGTTGATGACTGACGTAATACCTTATTTAACAAGTGAGTGGTAACATTACCCGATGGAAATCCAGTCTGCAAACTTTGGTTTTCTTCATATTTTTCTTGACTAACCACATTTGCATTATCACTAATAGAAAAAGCTTTAAAATCATTCTTATGACTCATGTACTTTCTCCTTAAATTAAATAATATTATTTTATAATCAACATATTAAATTATTGTAAAAATAGTCTCCCTTGCAATTCACACTAATAAAAGTCTAGTCCAGAAAAAGAATTTGGTTCAACATTTTTGAATCAAAAATATACCTTCCAAATTTATATTTAACATCTGGAAATTATTTTTATTTTACTCTTTCTATTTTATCCTATAATTTTTTCTATTTTAAATTCCAAACTGAATATTCCAGCATTTGAACAAAAATATCTAAGCGGTAATGTTCAGAAATATCACAGGATTTCCCATCTTGTAGAAGACACGCTTGTTGTTATCATCGATGCACTTAAGTTGCCAGTTCTGAAAACGTGTTGGTAAATGAGAATACTGACAATGGAAGGTTTCAATAATATGATGGAATGCCGGGTTGACGCGGTTATCGACAAAGTAGAGCTGGAGTGAACAATGAATATTAAACCCATTAGAACAGAACAAGACTATCAAGAAGCATTAAAAACTGTTGCCTCACTGTTTGATAATCAACCTGAAATCGGCACACCTGAATTCGATTATATGGAAGTTATGGTTCTGCTGATTGAAGCCTATGAAGCAAAACACTACCCTATCGATCCACCAGAGCCAATCGAAGCTATCAAATTCAGAATAGAACAATCTATTTAGAGGCGGCAATTCACAAAACAACCGAGAAGTCCCCAAAACATGAAACAGACATAGAGCGTTTGTGCTCCACCGATTGCGCAACCAATTCAGTGAAATCACCTCTATGCCTGTTCGTAACGTATGTCAGATCTTTTTCCCGTATGCCTTAGCACCATTTACAAATATCGATAGAATGCCCTGACTAATGCTTCTATAGTGCTGATCAGAGGTGCATCACTGACGTTGACCCGCCTTGGATATTTTCTACTAGGGCCAGCTCAGGTTAAAAGAGAGGATTTTTATTCGACCCAACCCCCACTTCAATTTCTGCGTTTAAATAACTAGCAAGATTGGTGGCTGTAACTTTATAGTAGTAAATAAGATTAGGAGGCGGTACAAGTATTTCACTTCTACCGGGATAGATCTCTATAGAATTATACAGAGTATAATCTCCAACTAAGGATGACCAGTAGCCACTCACTTTAACTAGCGCTAAGCTAACGTTTTTTATCGTTATATAAGGTTGACGCGTAGGAACTAATACACTGCCATTCTTATAAATATCAAGAGTCTGATTAGGGTTTATATATACTCGTGCCATTTTATTGTTTCCTTATTATTACGGTTATTTGACTGCCTATATAGCAGGTAACCTTATCGGTGAAATTTAAATTAACATTTACTACAAGCAGTTAAATATTGAATTTTATCAGTGATGCGAAAATAATAAGATAATCTCATGGCCATATCAGTATTAAATGATTAGTGGGAAGAATGTTTTCTGGAATACATTAAATATCAGCATTAAAATTATTTAGGTTAATTATAAGCTATACATTGGTATACTTTGGAAAATAAAAGAATGATGAATATCATCTAGAAATTCAATTTTAAATTAATAGACATATTTTATTTTGGTATTTTTTTAATTTCAAAAAATGGGTTGTTTATTACTGCTAATTACATGAAAATGGTTAATAATTTAAGATGTAAGAATGTTTCATTGTTATTCATTCAAATTAGACTATACCCTATGGATTTCAAGATGCATCGCGACGGCAAGGGAACGAATCCCCGGGAGCATAGATAACTATGTGACCGGGGTGAGTGAGTGCAGCCAACAAAGAAGCAACTTGAAAGATGACGGGTATATATTTGAAATGAATTGCCGGAGGTTTTTAACAGTCATTTACTCTGCAAGTAAATAAGTTCGTATTCCTTTAAATAATTTATTGGGAGCTTTGCGCTCACGCGCTGTTGTCTCGCTTCGCTCGGCTCGAACCTGCAACCCATTGATTAAAAGTCAACGGCTCTACCGACTAAGCTAACGATCTATCTGGGGAATTTGCTTTGAATGAAGCTTCAAGATGGTGGGTCGTGCAGGATTCGAACCTGCGGCCAATTGATTAAAAGTCAACTGCTCTACCGACTGAGCTAACGACCCATCTGGGAGATTTGTTTTGAATGAAGCTTTAAGATGGTGGGTCGTGCAGGATTCGAACCTGCGACCAATTGATTAAAAGTCAACTGCTCTACCGACTGAGCTAACGACCCATCTTGTGACTTCTCTCGGCAACGGCGGCATATATTACTGATTTTTCTGCACTACGCAATAATTATTTTTTCAAATTACGTTTAAATGCTTACTAAGCACTCAATAAACCCCGAAAATGTATTATTACACCCTTCCGGGGCCAATAATTACAGTGTAGAAAGCTTTTTCTCCGCCAGTTTAGCTGCGTTCGAACCAGGATATTGTTTCATAACCTGTTGATAAACCGATCTTGCTTTATCTTTCTGACCCTTGTCTTGCATGATTAAACCAACTTTATAAAGCGATTCACCACTCTTCTGCGATTTAGGGTGCTCTTTTACTACCGTAGCAAAGTAATACGCAGCTTCGTCTTTTTTACCCTTGTTGTAATTAAGCTGTCCTAACCAATAATTAGCATTAGGCATGTAACTCGATTTTGGGTAACTCTTCACGAAACTCTGAAAGGCTATAATCGCTTTATCATATTCTTTGGTATTCACTGCCAAATGAACAGCAGCGTCATAATCACCCTTCTCGCTGCCTGTACCAGCAGATGATGATGCCTGATTGCCACTGTTTTTTGTATTACTTGCCGTTGAAGAAGCTGTATTTGCAGCAGGTTTACTCCCCTCAGAACCGGTAGCCCCTTCCAGTTGCTGATAAATATCCTTCTGCCGCTCTATAATCTGATTGAGCTGATACTGATTCTCCTGAATCTGCCCTCGAAGCATGTCAATATCACGTTGAGAATCAGCAAGTTGTTGCTGGAGCTGAGTTAATAGCTGACTGTGAGCGTTGGAAATACGCTCTAATTGGGTAAGGCGCTCATCGGTAGAACCCGAGCCGACATTACTGATTGGCGCTTGGGCAATAGCGGCCCAAGGAACCGCTACGCCAACCAATAACGACAGACCCAAAAAATGATGTCTGAAGTTACTGTTCATGAACTACTCTTAGTATGCCAGTACTGCGCGACGGTTTTTAGCATAAGCGGCTTCGTCGTGACCCAGTACAGCAGGTTTTTCTTTACCGTAAGAAACGATAGAGATTTGCTCACCGGAAACACCTTTGCCTTGCAGGTACATTTTCACTGCATTAGCACGGCGTTCACCTAATGCGATGTTGTACTCAGGAGTACCACGTTCGTCAGCATGACCTTCTACAACAACTTTATAAGATGGGTTGCTGCGCAGGAATGCCGCGTGAGCGTCTAGCAGCTGAGTAAAATCTGAGTTGATGTCGTATTTGTCAAAACCGAAATATACGATGTTGTTGTTTTGTAGCTCTTGCATTTGCTGACGAGCTAATTCCTCTGCTGACAGACCCGCATTAGTTTCGTTAACAGTGCCTACACCAGTCTGATCGTTATCAGCATTCTTGTTAGAACTACACGCTGCTACGGCCATAACTGGTAAAGCTAACATCAGCCCTTTTAGCACTTTGTTCAGTTGCATCTCTTTGATCCTTTTAAAATTTGCCATACATATTATTATGCATCACAGATACGGCGACCAGGCAGGAAATTTTACCTGTCCATCGGTTGCCGGAAGACGCGCTTTGAAACGCCCGTCAGTCGAAACTAGCTGCAATACAGTCCCCAACCCTTGGGTGGAGCTATAAATCACCATAGTGCCGTTAGGTGCGATACTCGGCGTTTCATCCAGGAACGTATCCGTCAAAATTTGAACGGCTCCCGTTGCCAGATCTTGTTTAGCTATGTGCTGCTTACCACTCTCTGAGCTGACCATCATCACAAAATTACCATCAGCACTTACATCAGCATCCTGGTTTTGTGTGCCTTCCCAAGTGAGGCGTTGCGGAGCACCGCCATTTATATCGGTTTTGTATAACTGTGGACGACCACCCTGATCAGAGGTATAAACCAATGTCTGGCTATCCGGCATCCAACTCGGCTCAGTATTGTTACTGCGACCATCTGTAACCTGACGGATCTGAGCCGACCCCAAATCCATCACGTAAAGATTCAAACTACCCGATTTAGACAACGCAAATGCCAATTTACTGCCATCAGGGGAAAATGCAGGTGCACCGTTATGACGTGGGAAGGAAGCAACCTGGCGTACTTCACCGCTCGCCAAGGTTTGAATAACCAAGGCAGAACGACCACTTTCAAATGTCACATAAGCCAGTTTGGCACCATCAGGAGACCAAGCCGGTGACATCAACGGTTCCGGCGAACGGTGAACAGTGAACTGGTTGTAACCATCGTAATCAGATACACGCAGTTCATACGGATATTTACCGCCATTAGTCTTGACAATGTAAGCCAGACGAGTACGGAATGCGCCTTTGATGCCCGTCAGTTTTTCAAATACTTGATCACTGGCTGTATGCGCAGCATAACGCAACCACTGCTTGGTCACTTTAAATTGATCCTGAGCAAGCACCGTGCCTGGAGCACTCGAAGTATCAACCAATTGATAAGAGATTAAAAAACCACCATCCGCGCTTGGTTGGATCTGGCCAACAACAACAGCATCAATCCCCAACGCCGACCATGCAGCAGGCGTCACCTCAGATGCCGTCGTTGGTTGCTGTGGCATACGGCTGACATCAATAGGGTTAAATTTACCGCTGTTGCGAAGATCGGCCCCAACGATCGCCCCTATCTCTTCCGGTGCATTACCCGCGCCAGTCCATTTAAATGGCACGACACCAATAGGACGTGCAGAATCGACACCTTGGGTGATCTCAATACGAACTTCTGCGTGAGCAACCGTGACCCACAACATTAAAATGCCTAGTACTACTTTAAAAGCCTGCCTCATTAATCTCTCCCTTATCACGATGGAATAGTCGCAATAATTCGCAGAATATTAACAAACGTCAACAAACAAAACCAGATATACCCGTTATCTTTCAAGTTGCCTCTTTGTTGGCTGCACTCACTCACCCCAGTCACATCGTTATCTATGCTCCCGGGGATTCGCTCCCTTGCCGTCGCGATCCATCTTGAAATCCATCGGTATAGCTTAATAACATTGAATGGTTTTATCTGTTATCAATAACTTCTAAATAACAACTTTATTGAGGTTTGAAATCAAGCGGCGCGTTTTTAAACACTTCATAAACCTCCTTGCTTGGTGGTTTCGGAATTTTCGCCTGTTTAGCCGCCGCTACCGCAGCCTGGCACAACGCCTGATCCCCCCCTTCTGGTTTTACATCAATTAACAACCCATCAGGAGCAAGTTTAATCCGTAGTGTACAGGTACGCCCACGATACATGTCTGCATCGTAAAACTTATTCTGTATCGCTATCTGAATCTGCCCCAGATAGTTATTAATGTCGGCATTTGAAGCACCACTTTTCTTGCCACCACCTTTACCGGCGGCAGAAGCCCCTCCTTGCTGTTTCGGTGCATTGGAAGTTAAACCACCCAATAAGTCATCAACTTCACTTGCCTGTTTAGTGGCTTGCTCAGCAGCTTTTTTCTTGGCGTCAGCTTCGGCCTTAGCTTTAGCCTTTGCATCTGCCTCAGCTTTGGCTTTAGCATCCGATTCAGCCTTGGCTTTTGCTTTAGCCTCAGCGTCTGCTTTGGCTTTCGCTTCTTCCGCGGCTTTTTGTTTAGCAGCCGCGGCTTCAGCTTCTTTCTTAGCTTCCGCTTCGGCTTTCTTCTGTGCCTCAGCCTGCTCTTTAATAAGTTTTTCTTTTTCAGCCTTAGCCTTTGCCGCAGCTTCTTCTGCCTGTTTTTGCTCTTCACGGGCTTTGTTTGCCGCTTCTAAAGCTTGCTTCTTCTGTTCTTCCGCTACCTGTTGCGCCTTAATTCGTTCTTCTTCTACCGCTTTTAAACGTTCCTGTTCTTCAACCTGTTTTTCCCTTAATTCAGCGGCCTGCTGTTCGGCTTTCTTCTTTCTTAACTGCTCTGCACGCTTAGCATCTGCCTGTTGTTGTTGCTGTTGGTTGTACTGTTGTACTACCGCATTCGGATCGACCATAACAGCATCAATAACAGAACCATCCTGACCACCGCCACCCATTTCAGTTTTTCGTGTCAGGGAACCCCAAATAAGTAACCCGATTAAAATAATATGCAACACAACCGAAACGATAACAGCGCGATTTAATTTATTGTTTTGCCCGTTTGTCTTTCCCACGCTCGATATCCAAGATCTTCAAATAACAGCAACTGCCGGCCAAACTCAGATAGGCTGAGTCATTAAACCAACGGATTTCACACCTGCCTGATGTAACATATTGAGTGCCTTAATAATCTCATCGTAAGGCACTTCCTTCGAACCACCAATCAAGAAAACGGTTTTTGGATTCTTTTCTATTTGTGCCCGCGCTTCCGCAATAATCTGTGGCTCAGGCAATAATTCCAATCGTTCATGGTTAACTATCATGGTGTACTGACCAACACCAGAAACCTCCACGATTACCGGTGGATTATCAGCGCTGGAAACCGTTTTAGAATCTACCGCATCCGGCAGATCAACTTCTACACTTTGAGTGATAATCGGCGCTGTTGCCATAAAAATCAGCAACAGAACCAGCAATACGTCCAGTAAGGGAACGATATTGATTTCGGATTTCAGCTCACGCTTGCGACTACGAGTGCGTGCCATAGCCTCTCTCCTTACTATTTGTTCTCTGCTTTATTTTCAGCCGCGAAAGCTTGACGATGCAAAATAGCCAAAAACTCTTCCATAAAGTTATCGTAATTTTGCTCCAGCTTATTAACACGCTGGTTCAAGCGGTTGTATGCCATCACTGCCGGAATCGCCGCAAACAAACCAATCGCCGTGGCAATCAATGCTTCTGCAATACCCGGTGCCACCATTTGGAGAGTAGCCTGTTTTACCGCACCTAACGCGATAAATGCATGCATGATCCCCCAAACTGTACCAAATAGACCGATATATGGACTAATTGAGCCAACTGTCCCCAAGAATGGAATATGGCTTTCCAGCGATTCCAATTCACGATTCATTGAGATACGCATTGCACGCGAAGCCCCTGTGACTACCGCTTCTGGAGCATGATTATTTGCATGATGCAGACGGGCAAATTCTTTAAATCCAGAATAAAAAATTTGTTCTGTTCCACCTAAAGAGTCTCGACGCGACTGACTTTCCTTATATAAGCGTGATAATTCAATACCCGACCAGAATTTATCTTCAAACGCCTCCGATTCTCGGGTTGCTGCATTGAGAATTTTGGTCCTTTGAATAATGATCGCCCATGAAGCAACGGAAAAGCAGATCAAAATAAGCATGATCAGTTGCACCAAAAGGCCCGCTTTCAGGAATAAATCTAGAATGTTCATGTCAGTCACTGCTTAAACTCCGCGACAATAGACTTCGGAAGCGCAATCGGCTTCATTTGAGATGTATTCACGCAGGCGACTAAAACTTCTGCGCTGTTAATAATTGCGCCATTACCATCAACAATGCGTTGAATAAATGTCAAAGATGCTCTACGAATATCCGTAATTTCACTCTGCACTTCCAACATATCATCAAGCCGGGCCGGGGCTCGGTAATCAACCACCATCCGCCGCACAACAAATGCAATTTGTTCATCAAGTAAACGCTGTTGATGAATTCCATGCTGACGTAACATCTCAGTACGTGCTCTTTCATAAAAGACGACATAACGGCCGTTATAAACTATCCCGCCTACATCTGTATCTTCGTAATAAATACGGATGGGCCACCGGAACAACGTATTACTCACTTTCAATCCTACATAAGACGAATTAACGTTGCCACTATACTCAAGACAATGCGGCTTTGGAATAATGTGCAAATAAAAAATTTATGGGTTAGATGCCCCAATAACATACAGAATTAACTTATATAGAAATGACACAGCCCCAAAATCAAAATCAAGCATGCCGGAAAATACTTTGCCATATCTGTAATGAACTGGTGTTAGCCGCAAAACGAGCAGGATCCCAGAATACATAAGCAGTGAATATTAATGCCACAATAAGGATAAAGCCCGCACAGGGGCTTTATCCATTAGTATCCATGCCGATAGTATTTATCTATACCCGTCATCTTTCAAGTTGCCTCTTTGTTGGCTGCACTCACTCACCCCGGTCACATCGTTATCTATGCTCCCGGGGATTCGCTCCCTTGCCGTCGCGATCCATCTTGAAATCCATTGGGTATATCAACACGATTTCTCGCTATTTTTCGCGGCTTTTTCTTCTTCATTATGCTCAAGAGCTAAGGCTGCGATGATAGCGAAACTACAAGCCAAGAGCGTTCCGAGAATCCAAGCAAAATACCACATGCTTTATGTTCCTTAGTACAGTGAATGTTTGTTATCTTCGATAAAGCTTTTATCCAAACGCCCGAACATTTTGTAGTAACACCAAATGGTATATCCCAGAATGATTGGGACAAAAATCAATGCAACTACAAACATAACACGCAGCGTCATCAGGCTTGAAGTCGCATCCCACATCGTCAAACTGACATTAGGATCAGTGATTGAAGGCATCACAAATGGGAACATCGTTACACCGCAAGCCAGAATGATGCCAGCAATTGTCAGTGAAGAGAACAGGAATGCCCATCCAGCTTTATTCATACGCGTCATCAGCATCGTCAGCAAAGGCGAAGCCACACCCAATGCCGGTAGTACCCACAACCACGGATAGTTGTTAAAGTTGGTCAACCAAGCACCCGCCTGATGAGCGACTTCTTTATGTAATGGATTAGACTGAGCCACCGTATCCAAACCGCCAGTCACAATATAACCATCAATACCATAAATCAGCCATACACCTGCCAACAGGAAAGCCACCATTGTCACCAGCGCACAGAGATAAGTTGCCGCACGAGAACGCAGGCGCAGCTCACCCGTAGTACGCATTTGCAAATAAGTTGCCCCCTGAGTCACAATCATCATCAAACTGATAATTCCCGCCAATAAGCCGTACGGGTTGAGCAATCCAAAGAAGGAGCCGGTGTAGAACAGACGGAGTTGGGAATCGACGTTAAACGGCACCCCCTGTAATAGATTACCGAATGCCACACCGATAACTAATGGTGGAACAAAGCTACCGACAAATATTCCCCAATCCCACATGTTACGCCACTTACGGTTTTCCAATTTGGAGCGGTAATCAAAACCAACCGGACGGAAGAACAACGCAGATAACACCAAGATCATAGCAACATAGAAACCAGAAAACGCCGCGGCATAGACCATCGGCCATGCGGCGAACAGCGCTCCACCGGCGGTAATCAGCCAAACCTGGTTACCATCCCAATGCGGTGCCACTGAGTTAATCATGATGCGACGCTCAGTATCGTTTTTGCCGATGATACGTAATAGGATACCGACTCCCATATCAAAACCATCAGTTACCGCGAAACCGATTAGCAATACACCAATCAGTAGCCACCATATAAATCGTAGTACTTCATAATCAAACATAAGTGGACTCCTGTTTACTGAGCTTCAGGTGCTGAAGTTGTTTTCTGTTCAAAATGGTAACGCCCTGTTTTTAGGCTACTTGGGCCAAGGCGGGCAAATTTGAACATCAGAAACATTTCCGCAATCAGGAATAAGGTATAAAGGCCACAAATCAGCGCCATAGAGAACAAGATATCGCCGGCTGCTAAATTGGAACTCGCCACCGCAGTTGGCAGAACTTCACCAATTGCCCACGGTTGACGACCATATTCCGCCACAAACCAGCCTGATTCGATGGCAATCCACGGCAATGGAATACTGTACAGTGCTGCGCGTAGCAACCATTTTTGTTTACCAATGCGGCCACGGATAACGCTCCAAAACGCCAGACCGATCAACAGTAACATCAGGAAACCTGCTGCAACCATGATACGGAATGCAAAATAGAGCGGTGCAACCCGAGGAATAGAATCTTTTGCGGCTGCTTTGATCTGTTCTTCACTGGCATCAGTCACTTTGCTGGTATAGCGTTTCAGCAACATGCCATAACCCAGATCTTGTTTATTTTCATTGAATGCTGTACGAACCGTTGGGTCGGTGTTACCTGCACGCAACTCTTCCAACAGGTGATAAGCCTTTATACCATTACGAATCCGCTGCTCATGTTGGTTCATCAAATCACGCAGACCAATGACCGGAGTATCAACAGAACGGGTAGCAATCAGCCCCATAAGATAAGGGATCTGAATGGCATATTTGTTTTCCATTTTATCCTGATCTGGGATACCTATCAGTGTAAAAGCGGCCGGCGGTGGCTGGGTTTCCCATTCAGCTTCGATGGCGGCCAGCTTAGTTTTCTGTACGTCGCCCATTTCGTAACCAGATTCATCACCCAGCACAATAACAGACAGCACAGCCGCGATACCAAAACTTGAAGCAATCGCAAATGAACGCTTAGCAAATGGAATATCACGGCCTTTAAGCAGGTAGTAAGAGCTGACACCGAGAACGAAGATCGCCCCTGTCACATAACCCGCGGCAACGGTATGCACAAATTTCACCTGAGCAACTGGGTTCAGTACCAGTTCAGCAAAACTTACCATCTCCATACGCATGGTTTCAAAGTTGAAATCAGAAGCAATTGGGTTTTGCATCCAACCGTTAGCAACCAGAATCCAAAGTGCGGAGAAGTTAGATCCTAATGCAACCAACCAAGTTACCGCCAGATGTTGTGTCTTACTGAGGCGATCCCAACCGAAGAAGAACAAGCCTACGAATGTAGACTCCAGGAAGAACGCCATCAGCCCTTCAATCGCCAAAGGTGCGCCAAAAATGTCACCGACGTAGTGAGAAAAGTATGACCAGTTAGTCCCGAACTGGAACTCCATAGTCAACCCTGTTGCAACCCCCAGAGCAAAGTTAATACCAAATAACTTGCCCCAGAATTTTGTCATATCTTTGTAAATTTGTTTACCGGAGAGCACATATACCGTTTCCATGATCGCCAGCAAAAACGCCATACCAAGCGTTAGCGGAACGAATAGAAAGTGATACATTGCAGTTAAGGCAAACTGTAATCGTGACAGTTCGACAATATCAAACATCTTGACTCCTTGCTCCTAGCAGGAAGACACCGACTTGCGGCAACCTGACTTCATATAAGCCCTTTTCTCAAATCTCAAAGTACTCATGCGGAAGCCTCATAACTACCAGCAATAAATGCCTTTAAAATATACCGTTATCTTTCAAGTTGCCTCTTTGTTGGCTGCACTCACTCACCCCAGTCACATAGTTACCTATGCTCCCGGGGATTCGCTCCCTTGCCGTCGCGATGCATCTTGAAATCTATTGGGTATAACAACTCATTACTAAGTAAATTAAAAACCAATTAGACTAATAGTATAGTACACTTATATTCCCATACAATAAATAGGTTTTACGTGATTCAGATTAGAATTCTGAATATAGGTCAAGAATTGCAACCGCTGTTTAATAAGAACTAATTTGATTAGAGTCAATTTAAGCAAATGAAAGCAATAATACTATAGTAATAACTTGATTTTATTTATCTTTTTCTGGTTAGTGTTAATTATCTTGTCTATTATTTCATTTTGGTTGACATATTGTTAATTATTTGTTTATTTAGATAAATATTGATTTCTATATTGCTGTGAAATGACTTTTAAAATTAACTTTTTATTTTGATCCTTAAGAAAATATTATTATTAACTTTGCATTAACAGTGAGATCACCACCATTTGGCTGTCATTCAGATAGCATAATGACACGCAGCTCAAGAACTAAACTTCCCTCTTACGACAGATCTCTTCAAACTGAGTGAAATGACTTAGTATCTTAAGTTACACAGCCCAACAATAATTGTGTAAAAATATTTTACACAACAGAAAAACTGCGAGTACCAACAAGTAATGACCGAAATGCCTTTCTTCCGGCTCCCACAGACAGGCTTTTCCGGGCTCGCGCCAATCACCACCATAATACGCTGTTGAAACTGAGATACAGTCGGAAGCTAAAAAAGCGTTATTGCTGAACTGGAAAAAGTATTTGGCATTATTGAGTTTGGTTGATGTTTCATTGGCACCAAACATTAAATGAATAATTATTTTTTCTGATTATTTAATACAAAATCAAATTTTTCACTGTAAATTAATTATTAGATAACACGGATATTATTGAGGATGGTTTATAATAAGAAATTAATAGAGAAAACAATAGCTTTTAGATGTTGAGTTTTTTATTTTCACCAATTAACTAAAAATAGTTAATCCCTTAAGGTATAAGAGAATTTAATTATTAATTAACTGAACTAGACTGTGATTGATGTGAATTATTGAAGTGTTTTTCAATAATTAAAGATATTGATTATAAAATAACGCCACCTTACTTAAGGAATATTTATGAATCTAAAAAATGATTTTAAAGCTTTTTCTATCGGCAATAATGCTAATGTGCCGAGCCAAATAGATTATGAAGCAAGTGAGAATATAAATAATGGATTTCAAGCAGACAAAGCTATCACTACTCATGATTTAAATAAAGCATTACGTCAATCTTCAACCATAGCATCTGTGGTGGCTGATTTTATCAAGACACAATCTGGTGAGAATGTTCTGGATGATGGTGATATAGCCAAGATCACTGTGCAGTTAAATAGAGCATTAGAAAAAATAGTTACAGAAAAAATTCCCAGTGCCACATTAACACAAAAGGGCATTGTTCAACTAACAAATGAAATTAGCAATAATGACACATTAGCAGTGACGCCGAAACTTGTTCAGGAAAGAATAGATTCATTGAGTAAAAATATTAATGAGAAAGTACCCAACACCCGGAAAATAAATGGGAAAGAGTTGACTGGAGATATTAATATCAATGCTGAGGATGTGGGAGCAATATCAACTGATAATGTAATACATTCAATGGCACACGGTCATCTGGATAAATTAGAAAATCTGCGTAATGGTTGTTCCGGATTTAACCCTTCCGCGCCGTTCCTGACTCAATATGGGCTGCCACGTGGCAATGGTGGCGTTCAGTTAAGAATTAGCAATATGAGTGGTGAATCAAGCGAGGGGGAAGACGATGTATGGAGCCACAGGCTGATTTTCACCCATTTTGGCGATACATATCGTACAGATCATATAGATGAATATTATAAACTTACACGTAAATTTTGGGACAATATCAATGCCAAACCAGATTTTAATGGATACCTAAAAATATCCTCTCCGATTATAGAAATCTATCCTGATGGCACATTCTCAACTAATGAAGAATCAGCGGGTGCAGAAGTAACGAAAGAAGGAATAGGCATATACCGTGTATCAAATATCTCAGGTTATAACACTGATGGCGCCTGGGGTGTACATGGCGGTATTTCTGTTCCCCAAAACAATAATAATCTTGAATTGATTTTCGTTAGCGATCATATCCAACCTGATGGTTCTATTATGATTGAAGTCTGTCACCGCCAACATTCGCATTTACCTGAGAAATTTCAGAACTGGCGACTCAAATCTGTTGATGGTAATGGCAAACAGGTGTTTTACCAAGATGGGGAACCCTGTGATATTCCTGAACATTGTCGTTTAGATATTCGTGTCCAAATGCCAGAAGATTCACTCTGGAATTTGAAACGAAACAAGTTACAGGAAGAAATAGAGAGTACCCGCATTTCTGACGATAAATTGTAGTAATACGGGGCCATATGGCCCCGTATTTTATTTTTATTCGAATTAAAAATCGGTAGCTAAAACCCAGCATCACGCCATATTCTTTTCACAATAACGTGATATCCCGCTTATCGCGAGTTTCCGTGGAGAATGAAGTTAAAAAATCCCTACAAGAAAAATAGCGGGGTTTGTTAACTATTTAACATGATAAACTTGACAATTTTTTACAAACGACTATTAATTATAATACCGTCTTTAATGTCCGTTTTCTCCTGTAATACCAGAATGTTACATATATGCTCTTACAACTATTTATTTAATTGGAGGAATTATTATGCTACTTTATTATTATCTTGACCCATAACTTTCAAGATGAACTTACGGTATTATCACGCTATCTATTTAATATTCAGTGGATAGTGAAGCTTCAATATTATGTACCCAATAGGTTTCAAATTGCAGCGCGGCGGCAAGTGAGCACAGCCAACAAAGCAGCAGTTTGAAAGATGAAGGGTATATTGATATACCATGGATATCATACAAAACATGTATTATTCATGGCTTACAAAGACTCTATTATTTCATGGAATAAAATTATGACTCTATATAACAGAATATTGATTTTTTTCATCCTGATGTTTGCCCCGATAATATCCAGCTTTGCGGATACCGAAATTAAGTTATCTGACGAGGAAAGTCAGGCTATATCTCAGCTATTAGAGAAGATTGAACCTAATAAACCGACACTGATCGATTTAACTAAATCAGAAAATGAGAAAGGATATATTGCATTATTACATTCCCACGGTATTACAAAACAGAAACATCCTGATATCTTTGAAGATATCGAGCTTATGAAAGCAAATCAAAAGACAATGTTTAGACGTGGAGAACTACTTGAAATAAAAAGCTCAAATGCAAAGCCAGAAGATTATTTTGGTCAGCCTACAATATTAATTTCCGATGGCTCCAAATCAATTTCAGCTGAAGTTCTTGGTTCCCTATATTTTCCTGGTTCTAATATTTTAAACAGTAATACAATTAAAACTGACGTTAGCACTATATCATTACAGGGTGGCGTCACAATTTATGGCACAGACAAAAACAGTGGAAAACTTAAAAACTTAACCAACTCCCCATTCGAACAGGCAAAAAATAAGGAAACAAGAGACTTTTTAGCACAAACCAAAGAATATGATATTGTTAAATTAGAAAAATTTGGTAATATTAAACCTGTTGCTGTTTTTCAAGGAAAAAGAAATGGTATACCTATTACTCCCGGACCAGTAGTCATTCAGTCAAATACACTGACAGACCCTGGAGATATTGCTCAATACTTTCAGCCCCACAAGATGAATAACACAGCACCAACTCACGTAAAGAATCTATCAACGAAACCGGTAATCGTTTGCTTAAATAGAGCAAACCCTGAACCAGGGGCTCCTAGTCAATGCGATTATGGCCCAACATCACCCGGTAAACCAAATCCAGAATCAACAATCAAGCTGGAAATAATAGGTGATGTTACATTCAAGAACCCTATCGCGATTGATGAAAAGGGAAAACCTACAAAATTTCAAGGTGTGGAACCACAGGCAAATCTGACACTGATCGGTCTTGATACTGGCGGCGCATGTAAATTAGCAAGAGATATAAATGAAGATACATTTTGGAAACATACAGAAGTCAATCATGATCCTGCCAAAGGTAATAATACAAAGTTATCATGGGATTTTTCTAAAAACACAGGTTACGCTGATTTTGGACCAATATGCTGGAAAAATAACGAAAGATATATACTAGACCTACAAGTTACTGTTGCAACAATTCAAGGTGATACTGCATTTTCTAGCCAATTTACTTATACCAATAATCCCGGTCATGTGAAGAACGAGTCACAATTCATCTATCCACCTATTCAAATCCAATATGGTTGTATTGCTGAAGGCACATTAATAGATATGGCTGACGGCTCAAAATGGAAAGTTGAAAATATACGCCCTGGCGATAAAGTTTTAACTAAACAAGGAGGTATCTTACAAGTAAAAAGCCGTATTGTAGGTCACGATACTGAATTTATTGATTTAATTTACAATAATGGTGAGCAGATTTCACTGACGCCAACTCATCCTGTCTCAACATCACAGGGAATAGTCAAAGCCGAAGACCTTAAGGTCGGTGATACAATACATACACTTGATGGCCAAATTACCCTTACCTCAGTTAAACTGAGAAAATCAGAACCATCAAACGTGTATAATTTTGTCTTAGAAAAGACAGATAGCCAAAGTGAATTATTACCTGAAGATGCAGTGCTTTCTGCCGGCGGCATTTTGGTTGGTGATAATAATCTGCAAAGAAAAGTGTCGATATCAAATTAATCTCTCAGATTAATAACAAAGTGCTGGCTTTTTTAGTCAGCACTAATTTCTAAGTAACGCATTTGTATTATTTTTATGGTTGAGAATAAAATCCAGCCAACGAAAAACAGCCATAAGACTCTGTTCTATCGTCTCCTTTACCGAGCGCACTTCTTTTTGCCCTACAACGTCAACCCGTTTTCTCCAAAATGAAGGCTAGAAGAATACTGCAATAGCACTTAATAAAGTGAAATAAAGAGTCCCACGAGAAAAATAGTGGTATTTGTTAACAATCTGATATGAGAAACTTGACAATCTTTTACAAAGAACTATTAATTATATAAACGATTATAGCGCCACCTTTAGTATCTATTCCTCCTATACTGTAAAAACATTATATATGGCGAATTCGACTAATGAGTGTAATTTTTCAGAAAGGCGGTCAGTTGATATAGTAGACATCTTTACTACTCATCTTACTCATAATTTCAAAAATAAATTAAAAAAATTAATAAATTATTAGTTTAAGATAGTAATGCATTAATATTATATTGACTAAAAAATAAAGTATATACCGAATGAACTTCAAGATGCTTGAGCCGTCAGACATAAAAACATTTAAATTCAACAATGTAATCGTTTTTCAAACATGCACTTTGAAGTATCTTGAGTATATACCCAATAGATTTCGAGTTGCAGCGCGGCGGCAAGTGAACGAATCCCCAGGAGCATAGATAACTATGTGACTGGGGTGAGTGAAAGCAGCCAACAAAGCAGCAAATTGAAGGATGAAGGGTATATGTAATTAATTGCTTACAAAACCTATATTATTTCACAGGATAAGATTATGACTCTATTCAACAAAACACTTGTTTTTTTCATCATGCTATTTTCCCCTATAATGTCATGCCTTGCTGATACCCAAATTAAGTTATCTGCCGAAGAAAGCCAGGCTATGTCTCAGTTCTTAAATAATCTTGAACCTAATGAACCCACATTGATCGATTTAACTCAACCGAAAAACGAGAAAGGATATATCGCATTATTAAAATCCCTTCATATTACAGAACAGACACATCCTGATATTTTTGAAGATATCGAAACTATGAAAGCACACCAAAAGGTATTACTTAAGAATAAAAAACGACTTGAAATACCAGATTCAGTTACAAAACCAAAAAATTACATTAGTCATCCTAGAATAGTATTTTCCGAAAATAACAAATCAATTTCAGCTACTGTTTTTGCTTCCCTATATTTTCCTGGTTCTAATATTTCAAACAGCAATACAATTGAAACTAACGCTGGAAAGGCAACGTTACAGGGCGGCCTCTCAATTGTTAGCTCTGACAACCAGAATGTTAAAACACTACATGTATCCGTACAAGAAAATACAAAGAATAATGGGGTACGGAACTTTGTACTATCCACCCCCGAATATAATTTCGCTACCTCTGGACAACATGGCAATACGTATCAAGCTATTTCCTTTTTCCAAGGGGAAATAAATGGGATACCACTCAATAACGCACCAATAGTAGAGAAGTCACTGCCGCTGCAAGACCTTGAAAATTCTTTTAGCAACTTTTTTCCTCAAAGTATGGAAAACAAAGCGCCAACTTATGTAAATAATTCACCAGAGAAACCGATAATCGTTTGCTTAAATAGAGCAAACCCCGAACCAGGAGCTCCTAGTGAATGTGATTACGGTCCTACGTCGCCAGGTAAGCCAAATGATCAGTCAACAATCAAGCTGGAAATAATAGGTAATGTTACATTCAAGAACCCTATCGCCATTGATAAAAATAGGAAACCTATAGCAGCTCAAGGAATTTCACCAGCGATAGATCTGACACTGGTCGGTCTCGATACTGGCGGCGCATGTAAATTAGCAAGAGATATAAATGAAGATACATTTTGGAAACATAAAAAAGTCAATAATGATCGTATTAAAGGCAATAATACAAATTTATCATGGGAATTTTCTAAAAACACAGGTTACGCTGATTTTGGACCAATATGCTGGAAAAATAACGAAAGATATATACTAGACCTACAGGCTACTATCGTAACAATGCAAGGTGATAACGTATTTCCTGTCCTGTTTTCTTATACCAATAACCCTGGTAGTAAGAAGAGCGAGTCACAACTCATTTATCCACCCATTCAAATCCAATATGGTTGTATTGCTGAAGGCACATTAATAGATATGGCTGATGGTTCAAAGTTAGCAGTTGAAAATATACGCCAAGGCGATAAAGTTTTAACAAAACAAGGAGGCATCTTACAAGTAAAAGAGCGTATTGTAGGTCACGATACTGAATTTGTTGATTTAACTTACAATAATGGTGAGCAGATTTCACTGACTCCAACACATCCTGTCTCAACATCACAGGGAATAGTAAAAGCCGAAGACCTTAAGGTCGGCGATACAATACATACACTTGATGGCCAAATTACCCTTACCTCAGTTAAACAGAGAAAGTCAGAACCATTAAACGTGTATAATTTTGTCTTAGAAAAGACAGATAGCCAAAGTGAATTATTACCTGAAGATGCTGTGCTTTCTGCCGGTGGCATTCTGGTTGGTGATAATAATCTGCAAAGAAAAGTGTCGATATCAAATTAATCCCTCAGATTAATAACAAAGTGCTGGCTTTTTTAGTCAGCACTCATTTCTAAATAGCTAATTTATATTATTTCTTTCTCCGGGAATAAAATCCGATTAACAGAAACTTGACATGATAAGCTTGACAATTTAAAAAAAACCATTAATTATAATACCATCTTTATCCTGTTACATATATATCATTACAATTATTTATCCAGTTGAGGAATTATTATACATCTTTACTATTACTCTGACTTATAACCTTTGAGGTTAACTTACCATATTATCACACTATCTGTTTAAGATTCAGTGGATAGTTAGGCTTTAATATTATACTGATATACCATGGATATCATATAAACATGTATTATTCATGGCTTAAAAACTCTCTATTATTTCATGGAATAAAATTATGACTCTATATAACAGAATATTTATTTTTTTCATCATGATGTTTTCCCCAATAACATCCAGCTTTGCGGACACCGAAATTGAGTTATCTACTGAGGACAGTCAGGTTATATCTCAGCTATTAAAGAATATTGAGCCTAATAATCCTACAGTGATCGATTTAACTCAACCGGAAAATGAGAAAGGATATAAATAGCTTTTCATAATTCTGCTACACATGGCCTTCTTCAACCCATTGTTATATATGGAGTTATGAGTGGTATAAGATGTAGCGCTATTTTAGAATCTTATTTATTGCATTATTACAATCCCATAGTATTACAAAGCAAAAACATCCTGATATTTTTGAAAATATCGAGACTATGAAAGCACACCAAAAGGTAATGTTTGAGCGTGGAGAACGGCTTGAAATAAAAGATTCGCTTACAGAACCCGCAAATTATTTTAGTAATCCCAGAATAGTATTTTCCGAAGATTCCAAATCAATTTCAGCTGAAACTTTTGGTTCCCTGTATTTTCCTGATTCCAATACTTTAAGCCATGAGTCGCTACAAATTTCCCTCTCAATTCTTGGTAAAGATAAAAAGGGGAATATTAAAATAATCACACCCACAATCAAAGGAAATATAAGAAGCACTGATTTACGGTACTTTCTGATATCCACTAACAAATATAATCTTGTTAACTTGAAGCAATTTGATTCTATTCAGGTTGTTGCTAGTGTCTTGGGGAAAAAGAATAGGAAACTTCTCACTGATGGGCCAGTATTAATTACATCAAATACACTGACAGACTTTGAAGATCCTTTGCAATACTTTCAGCCTTATAAGATGAATAACATAGCACCAACTCATGTAAAAAACCCATTAACAAAACCAGTAATCGTTTGCTTAAATAGAGCAAACCCTGAACCAGGGGATACTGGTCTATGCGATTACGGCCCAACGTCACCCGGTAAACCAAATCATGAATCAGCAATCAAGCTGGAAATAGTAGGTAATGTTACATTCAATAACCCTATCGCGATTGATGAAAAAGGGAAGCCTACAGAAGTTCAAGGATATAAACCATCCGTAGATCTGACACTAATTGGTCTTGATACTGGAGGAGCATGTAAAGTAAGAACAATAGATAACGATGGATTCTGGAAACATACAAAAGTCAATAATGATCCTGCCAAAGGTAATAATACAAATTTATCATGGGATTTTTCTAAAAACACAGGTTACGCTGATTTTGGACCAATATGTTGGAAAAATAATGAAAGATATATATTAGACCTACAGTCTACTATTATGACAACTAAAGATGATAACGTATTTCCTGTCGCATTTTTGTATACCAATACCCCCTATAGTAAAGAGGGCACATCACAATTCATCTATCCACCTATTCAAATCCAATATTGAAATCCAATGGAGAAAATCAATCGGCAAAGATGAATTATGAAATTTTCGATGTTGAAAAACTATTTTTAACCAGCTTTTTTAACGATCTGAGGCCACTTTACAGCGGCCTCATAGATAAGAATTTATTATTAGTGATCACTTGCCAGCAAGTAACTCTTTCACTGCATCACCGATGTCTGCCAGACTGCGAACCGTCTTCACGCCAGCCGCTTCCAGAGCAGCAAATTTTTCGTCCGCCGTTCCTTTACCACCTGCGATAATGGCACCAGCATGCCCCATACGCTTACCTTTTGGTGCAGTCACACCCGCGATGTAAGCAACAACCGGTTTAGTGACGTGCTGTTTAATATAAGCCGCCGCTTCTTCTTCCGCTGTTCCACCAATTTCACCAATCATTACAATGGCTTCTGTTTGCGGATCTTGTTGGAACAATTTCAGGATATCAATGAAGTTAGAACCGGGGATAGGGTCACCACCGATACCAACACAAGTAGATTGTCCTAAACCAGCATCAGTGGTCTGCTTTACCGCTTCATAAGTCAATGTTCCTGAGCGGGAAACGATACCAACTTTACCTGCTCGATGAATGTGTCCCGGCATAATACCGATCTTACATTCATCTGGCGTAATGACTCCCGGGCAGTTAGGGCCGATCATACGCACACCCGCTTCATCCAGTTTCACTTTAACCGCCAGCATATCCAGAGTCGGGATACCTTCAGTAATCGTGATGATCAGTTTGATACCTGCGTCGATCGCTTCCAGAATAGAATCTTTACAGAATGGAGCCGGAACATAGATAACAGATGCCGTTGCCCCGGTTGCTTCTACCGCTTCACGAACGGTATTGAAAACAGGTAATCCCAGATGTTCAGTACCGCCTTTACCCGGCGTTACCCCGCCAACCATTTGGGTACCGTAAGCAATCGCTTGTTCTGAATGGAAAGTACCTTGGCTGCCAGTGAAACCCTGACAGATAACTTTGGTGTTTTTATCGATTAAAATAGACATTATTATTTTGCCTCCACTGCGGCTACTGCTTGCTTAGCTGCGTCCGTCAGGCTGGTTGCAGCAATGATATTCAAGCCACTGTCAGCCAGTTTTTTCGCGCCCAGCTCAGCATTGTTCCCTTCCAAACGAACAACAACCGGTACGTGAACCCCCACCTCTTCCACCGCACCAATGATACCGTCAGCAATCAGGTCACAACGAACAATACCACCAAAGATGTTAACCAATACCGCTTTCACATTTTCATCTGACAGGATGATCTTAAACGCTTCTGTAACACGTTCTTTGGTTGCACCACCACCGACATCAAGGAAGTTAGCTGGCGCACCGCCATGCAATTTAACGATATCCATCGTTCCCATTGCTAAGCCTGCACCGTTTACCATGCAACCAATATTGCCATCCAGCGCGACATAGTTCAGCTCCCACTGTGCCGCCTGAGCTTCACGGGGATCTTCCTGAGATGGGTCATGCATTTCACGCAATTCAGCCTGACGGAACAGTGCGTTACCATCAGCGCCCAATTTGCCATCCAGACAAATCAAATCACCTTGAGTCGTAATAACCAGTGGATTAATTTCAACCAGAGCCAGATCACGCTCCAGGAATAAATTTGCCAACCCTAAGAAAATTTTAGTGAACTGGCTGACTTGTTTACCGGTTAAACCCAATTTAAATGCCAGTTCACGCCCCTGATAAGACATAGGACCAATCAGCGGGTCGATAATCGCTTTATGAATCAGTTCCGGGGTCTCTTCCGCAACTTTTTCAATTTCAACACCACCTTCAGTAGAAGCCATGAACACTACACGACGTGTACCACGATCAACCACAGCACCAAGATACAGCTCCTTCGCAATATCAGTTGCCGCTTCCACTAAAATCTGACGAACAGGCTGCCCTTGCGCATCTGTTTGGTAAGTGACCAAACGTTTGCCCAGCCACTGCTCTGCAAAAGCGCGAATTTCTTCTTTACTGTTAACCACTTTCACGCCGCCCGCTTTACCGCGACCGCCAGCATGAACCTGGCACTTCACCACCCAAGGGCCAGAGCCGATTTTAGATGCAGCTTCTTCTGCTTCACGCGGTGTCGTGCAGGCATAACCAGCCGGAGCGGGTAAACCATACCGTGCAAAAAGCTGTTTTGCCTGATACTCGTGTAAATTCATGATGTTCTATCCATAATTAAGTCTGAGAAGAGCAAAAAATGGGTAAGTTGCTCTCTGATTTTTTTTGTTGCTCTGGTACAGCTAGCCCAAAGACTAGCTGTACATATACATTTGTTTACTTCAGACCGGGCAGATATTAGCGCGTATCTGCCCTGATTATGTTGCTATACGTCCAGCAGCAAACGTGCAGGATCTTCCAGCATTTCTTTGATGGTCACCAGGAAGCCTACAGACTCACGCCCGTCAATCAGACGATGGTCATAAGACAATGCCAGGTACATCATTGGAAGGATCTCCACCTGACCATTAACCGCCATTGGCCGATCTTTAATAGCATGCATGCCAAGAATCGCACTCTGTGGTGGGTTAATGATTGGTGTAGACATTAAGGAGCCGAATACACCGCCATTGGTAATGGTAAAGTTACCACCCGTCAGCTCTTCAACGGTCAATTTGCCGTCGCGGCCTTTGATAGCCAGCTCTTTAATGCGTTTTTCGAGATCAGCCATGCTCAACGCATCCGCATCACGCAGTACTGGCGTTACCAGACCACGTGGTGTCGATACCGCAATACTGATATCGAAATAGTTGTGGTAAACCACATCAGTGCCATCAATAGAAGCATTCACTTCTGGATAGCGTTTCAGTGCTTCAACCACGGCTTTCACATAGAAAGACATAAAGCCCAGACGCACACCGTGGCGTTTTTCAAACGCCTCGCCGTACTGTTTACGCATTTCCTGGATTGGCTTCATGTTAACTTCATTAAATGTTGTCAACATCGCGGTGTTGTTTTTCGCTTCCAGCAGACGCTCAGCCACACGCTTACGCAGGCGAGTCATTGGAACACGTTTTTCACTGCGATGTGGCAACAGAGAATTCTGGACAGAAGATGCAGGGGCTTCTGCTGGCTTGCTAGCCACTTTTCCATTATCAGCCATGTATTTTTCCACGTCTTCACGGACGATACGTCCACCAACACCACTGCCTTTAATCGCTTTAGCATCAAGATCATGCTCTGCAATCAAACGGCGGACCGCCGGACTGAGTGCATCATTGCTCTCTTCTTCTAAACCCGCCGTCTGGCGTTTCGCCAAAGTTGCTTCTGTTTTTTCTTTTATTTCTGTCGGTTTGCCGGTGCTATCGCCCAAGCGGATACGACCAAGAAGCTGACGGGACAGAACGGTGGCATCTTTCTTTTCCAAAATGGCTTCTAAAACACCCGCCTCACTGGCAGGCACTTCCAGCACAACTTTATCTGTTTCGATTTCAACCAGCACTTCATCACGTTCAACACGGTCACCCTCTTTTTTGTGCCAGACTGCCACAGTGGCATCAGCAACAGACTCAGGCAGATCCGGAACCAGAATATCTACGCTACTCATTTTATATCCTTTATTTATTCAACGTTCAGTGCGTCATTAACCAGCTCTTGTTGCTGCTGCTGGTGAACTGACATATATCCAACTGCCGGGGAAGCAGACGCAGGACGACCTGCATAACGTAAAGAAGCCCCGAACGGGATCACTTCACGGAAGTTGTGCTGACTGCAATACCAGGCCCCCTGATTTAATGGCTCTTCCTGGCACCAGACAAAATCATGTACATGAGCATACTGTTCCAGTGTTGACTGAACATCTTGATGAGGGAATGGATATAGTTGCTCAATACGCACGATAGCGACATCAGTTTGTTCATTTTTACGGCGTTGCTCCAACAGGTCGTAATAGACTTTACCTGAGCAGAGTACAACTCGTTTAATATCTTTCGGCTCCAGAGCATCAGTTTCACCAATAACCGTCTGGAATTTACCGTTAGCCAACTCATCCAGGCTAGAAACAGCTAGTGGATGACGCAACAGTGATTTTGGTGACATCACGATCAACGGACGGCGCATACCGCGCAAAGCCTGACGGCGAAGCATGTGGTAGACCTGAGCCGGAGTTGACGGCACACAAACCTGCATGTTCTGTTCTGCACACAGTTGCAGATAACGCTCCAAACGGGCTGAAGAGTGTTCAGGTCCCTGCCCTTCATAACCATGCGGCAACAACATCACCAGACCGCACATACGGCCCCATTTCTGCTCACCGGAGCTGATGAATTGGTCAATAACAACCTGTGCGCCGTTAGCAAAATCACCAAACTGTGCTTCCCAGATCGTCAGAGCGCGAGGTTCTGTTGTTGCATAGCCATATTCAAACGCCAACACCGCCTCTTCAGACAGAACAGAATCCCAAACATTGAATGCTCCCTGACCGTTATGAACGTTCGCCAGAGGCACATAAGCTGAACCATTAGTCTGATTATGAATAACAGCATGACGATGGAAGAAAGTACCACGGCCCGCATCCTCACCAGATAAACGCACCGGAACCCCTTCATCAACTAAAGTCGCATAAGCCAATGTTTCCGCGGCGCCCCAGTCGAACAATTTATCGCCGTTTGCCATCTCTGCACGATCGTTATAAATTTTCGCTACACGGGAGTGCATTGTTACTTCTTCCGGGACAGAACTGATGCGCCTACCTAGCTCTTGCAAACGCTTAACATCAACTTTATGTAGGTATTCTTCATCCCATTCGTGATTCAGATAAGGCTCCCAAGTAAATGAGTGCAGCCCCATTGAGCGCCACTCATCAACGACACAATCACCACGATCGAGGGCATCACGATACAGGTTAACTATCTCGGTCACATCATCGACTGATATCAAGTTCTCAGCCACCAGCTTGTCACCATAGATTTTACGTGGCGTTGGGTGTTTCTTAATTTTCTGATACATCATTGGCTGAGTTGCACTTGGCTCATCAGCTTCGTTGTGACCATGACGGCGGTAACAGACCAAATCGATCATCACATCACATTTGAAGGTATTACGGAAATCCAGTGCTAGACGGGTAACAAATGCCACCGCTTCCGGATCGTCTGCATTAACGTGGAAAATCGGCGCCTGTACCATTTTGATAATATCAGTACAGTATTGTGTTGAACGGGCATCTTTCGGGTTAGACGTTGTGAAACCGATCTGGTTATTGATGATGATACGAATTGTACCACCCACTTCATAACCACGAGCTTGAGACATGTTCAGGGTTTCCTGCACCACTCCCTGGCCGGTAACAGCAGCATCACCGTGGATAGTGATTGGCAATACCATATTACTGCGACCTTCATCCAGACGGTCACGGCGGGCACGTACTGAACCAATAACGACAGGGCTGACAATCTCAAGGTGAGAGGGGTTAAATGCTAATGCCAAATGAACCTTAGCCCCCTCAGTGGCAAAATCAGACGAGAAACCTTGATGATATTTCACGTCACCGGTACCGAGGTGCTCTTTATGCTTACCCGAAAACTCATCAAACAGATCAGCCGGTTTTTTACCTAAGATATTAACCAAGACGTTGAGGCGACCACGGTGAGCCATTCCCAGCACAACTTCTCGTGTGTCATGTTTACCTGCATGGCGGATAAGATCCTTCAACATGGGGATCAACGCATCACCACCTTCAAGAGAGAAACGTTTCGCTCCCGGAAACTTCGCTCCCAGATAACGCTCCAAACCTTCGGCTGCCGTCAGTTCTGCCAGAAAACGATGCTTTTCCACTACGCTAAACTGAGAGCTGACAGTGACAGACTCCAGACGCTGCTGAATCCAACGTTTTTCTTCCGTATTGGTGATATGCATGTATTCAGCACCAATAGAACCGCAATAAGTGCGTTTCAGTGCTTCATACAAATCAGCCAATTTCATCGTCTCTTTGCCGATCGCAAAAGAACCTACGTTAAATGTTTCTGCAAAATCAGCTTCCGTCAGATTATGGAAAGCAGGATCTAAATCAGGAACACTATCCTGTTTCCATAATCCCAACGGGTCAAGGTTCGCATTTTGATGACCGCGGAAGCGAAATGCGTTGATGAGCTGCAAAACTTTAACTTGTTTTGCATCCATTGCTGGATCGCTGACAGAAGAATGATAACGCGTAGTATCTTTCGCAAGACGGCGGAAGTAATCACGCGTCTGCGAGTGGAGTTGTTCACCGCTGAGTCCCGCATTCGGCAATTGTTGGAAAATCTCTCTCCAACTTGCATCAACGGAGTTTGGATCGGTTATATAGTCTTCATAGATCTGCTCTACGTAAGACTGGTTTGAACCAGCCAGGAAGCTTGAATCCAGCCAGTCCTTCATTGCGCCGTTCTGCATTGTGATCCCTTAAGCTTTAAAAGCTTTAGTTTTCGCCGTGGTTAACTATTACCGCTTAAATACGGTATCGATAAAAGGTTCATTTGGACGTGCTTTATGCATGTTCTCTTTTGGGTTTCGGAACCCTTCAAGGAACCTTTAAAAACCGCCTAACCGTTTTTAAAGGTTCCTCACTTCAAGCTTTTGTCATCATTGGCAGTTGGCAACTCATACTCTTCAATTCTTTGTGCCCTCCACAGAGAAAATCTCGCGGAGGGCGGACCTATTACGCACTACGCTTTAGCAACATAGACTTAATATGGCCTATAGCTTTTGTTGGATTCAACCCCTTAGGGCACACACTGACACAATTCATGATGCTATGGCAGCGGAAAACACTGAAAGCATCATTCAGCTTATCTAATCGTGAAGCCGTTTCAGTATCACGGCTGTCAATCAGGAAGCGATATGCTGCCAGTAAGCCCGCAGGCCCAATAAATTTATCAGGATTCCACCAGAATGACGGACAGGAAGTTGAACAACAAGCACACAGAATACACTCGTACAGACCATCGAGTTTTTCCCTTTGTGCAGGTGATTGCAAATGTTCACGTGCCGGCGGATTTTTACCGTCATTCAGCAAATATGGGCGAATCTTCTCATATTGCGCATAGAATTGCCCCATATCGACAACCAAGTCACGAATAACCGGCAAACCTGGCAACGGACGGATAGCAATTTTTTTGCTACCACGCCGCAAAGCCGAAACAGGCGTAATACAGGCCAGACCATTTTTACCATTCATGTTGAGGCCGTCAGAACCACAAACACCTTCACGGCAAGAACGACGGAAAGAGAGTGTTGGATCCTGCTCTTTAAGCTGGATTAACGCATCCAGCAACATCATGTCACGCCCTTCTTCTGCTTCCAGCGTGTAATCCTGCATATGAGGAGCGCTGTCAACATCCGGGTTGTAACGATAAATCGAAAATTCAAGTTTCATAATCTATTCCTCCGCAACTGGATTATCAGCAACTCATTAGTAAGTACGCGCTTTCGGCGGGAATGCTTCACGCAGCTTTGGCTGCATGTTGACATCACGACGAGTCATGGTCTCAGTTTGCGGTAGATAGAGGGTATGGCATAACCAGTTCGCATCATCACGATCCGGATAGTCGAAACGGCTGTGAGCACCACGGCTTTCAGTACGGAAATTGGCCGCAACAGCCGTAGAAAATGCTGTTTCCATCAGGTTATCAAGCTCCAGACACTCAATTCTCTGAGTATTAAACTCTGAGGAAGTATCGTCCAGACGGGCACTTTTCAGGCGCTCTCGGATAACTTTAAGTTCTTCCAACCCTTTCGCCATTGCATCACCTTCACGGAATACCGAGAAGTTGTTCTGCATACACGCTTGCAAATCTTTACGAATTTTAACCGGGTCTTCACCCGTACGGGTACTATTCCAACGGTTCAGACGTTGCAAGGATATTTCAATATCCGATTCGCTGGCTTCACGGCTAGTCCCCTGCTCCATCAACGATTCTTTCAGGTGCAAACCGGCAGAACGGCCAAACACCACTAAGTCCAACAGCGAGTTACCCCCCAAACGGTTTGCGCCATGAACCGATACACAGGCAATTTCGCCGACAGCAAACAGGCCCGGAATAACCACATCTTCACCTTTTTCGTTAACCGTCAGTGCCTGACCGGTCACTTTAGTTGGGATTCCTCCCATCATATAGTGGCAAGTTGGAATAACCGGGATAGGTTCTTTTACTGGGTCAACGTGGGCGAAAGTACGGGATAACTCAAGAATGCCCGGCAGACGAGATTCCAGCACTTCTTTGCCCAAATGATCTAATTTCAGCTTGGCATGAGGCCCCCAAGGACCTTCACAACCACGGCCTTCGCGAATTTCGATCATAATGGAACGTGCCACGACATCACGACCAGCCAGATCTTTAGCATTTGGCGCGTAACGCTCCATAAAGCGCTCGCCATCTTTATTCAGCAAATAACCACCTTCACCACGGCAGCCTTCCGTGACCAGAACACCTGCCCCGGCAATACCGGTTGGGTGGAATTGCCACATTTCCATATCCTGTACAGGTACACCCGCACGCAACGCCATACCTACACCATCACCAGTGTTAATGTAAGCGTTAGTTGTTGATTGATAAATACGACCTGCACCACCCGTTGCCAGAATAGTTGCTTTTGCTTTGAAATAAACCACTTCACCGGTTTCAATACAGACAGCAGTACAACCAACAATAGTGCCATCCTGATTTTTAACCAGATCCAACGAATACCATTCAGAAAAAATAGTAGTGTGATTTTTTAAGTTCTGCTGATATAGCGTATGCAACAGGGCATGACCGGTACGGTCTGCCGCCGCAGCGGTACGTGCAGCCTGTTCACCACCAAAGTTTTTTGACTGGCCACCGAATGGACGTTGATAAATACGACCGTCATCCAAACGCGAAAATGGCAACCCCATGTGTTCCAGTTCCAGAATGGCCTCGGGTCCGGTCTTACACATGTACTCAATCGCATCCTGATCACCGATATAGTCGGAGCCTTTCACCGTGTCATACATGTGCCATTCCCAGTTATCGTCATGGGAGTTACCCAACGCAACGGTGATCCCCCCCTGCGCGGATACAGTATGAGAACGGGTTGGGAATACTTTGGAAATCAAAGCACAGGATAATCCCATTTGTGAAATTTGTAGCGCAGCGCGCATGCCAGCGCCACCTGCACCAATAACGACTGCATCAAACTCTCTTACCGGCAGTTTCATCTATACCCCCCACACCACAATTGTTCCGTAAATCAAGTAAGCCATCAGTACAACGATAATCGCCAATTGCAGCATTAAACGCAGTGCCAGCGGCTTTACATAGTCAGTTAGTACTTGCCACATACCAATCCAGGCGTGAGCCAGAATGGAAAACAGTGCCAGCACAGTGAAGACTTTAGTGATGGATGAGGCGAAGAAACCCCGCCAGACTTCATAGGTGATATCCGGTGTTGTAACGATAAAGCCCAGCATATAAAGAACATATAAAACAATAATCATTGCGGACGCGCGCAATAATAGCCAATCATGGATACCCGTGCGACCCAATGCAGATGCGTTACTTACCATACCAGTACTCCAGCCAGAATCGACAGAATAACAGCAATCCCGATTGCCACTTTGGCAGAGAGACTACCGACCGCTAAGTTTTCTTCCAAGTAGCCGAAATCCATCAGCATATGACGGACACCACCACAGATATGGTAAGCCAGTGCGGTCAGAATGCCCCACACAATAAACTTGGCGAAAAATCCCGTCATAATATCGGCGGCTTGCTGAAACCCTTCTTGCGAGGAGAGAGACATTCCTAACAACCAGAGGAGAATTCCTACTGCTACGAAAGTAATGACGCCGGAGACACGGTGCAAGATCGAGACTATTGCAGAGACTGGAAAGTGTATCGTCTGCAAATCAAGGTTGACAGGTCTTTGTTTTTTCACAATTTTGCCCACACAGCTCTTTTATTATTTTCCTTCCTCCGGACCTGGGCGGAAATCAGACAGCGATAAGAGGATACAAAGACACAACATTTAATCAAACGATAGATCCTTCATGTTAAAAAATGTTGTGATTTAGTTACGCTGGGTGCTCCTACGGCAGGGTAATCCGGAGACCTGGCGGCAGTATATGTGCTTCACATTATTATTACAATTACAACACAATATGATTAGCTACATTTCCACTGAACAGTGATTAAGATCACGATTCAAACATATTGCACAAAATTAATTATCTTGTTTGACAAACTTTAAACATTTATCTTACATATATGGTTGAAAACACTTTTGAGATTGATTTTTGGTAAGAGGAAAGACCTCAAGAAAAGCTAAAGTTATGTAACTGTGTCGTCCGCACGAATCATAATCATTTTTGTAGTCAATGCATAAAACATAATTCTCAAAAATTCGCTAACAGCCTGAAAACCATTGTCGTCCGGGGTGAGATTTCAGCCTTAAATGTGATATTGGCCTGATTTCAGCTTTTCCCCGGTAGTACAGTGCCAGGGGACACAGTATAAGAACCTATTCCACCAGGCATCATAGGTATAGACCATTCTTGTCAATAAATTGGGAACACAGATTGCACAGCAACCGGAGTATGCGCACAGTCTGTAAGAGGCGATTCACTCACAAATCGCTCACCGGCGCGGGCCACACCAAAGTGCATTCAAAAGTGACCGCTTTTGTCAGAGCACCGTCCAAACCCGTTCTTGATGACAGAGAATAGTCGATAAAATAGCCTGATAAGATAGACTCTATACGGTGTCTTTCTGCGGTGGTTGTTAAGAGTTATAAAAATGAAAGCGCTAAGGAGACTGTAATGGCAGATAACAAAGCAACTCTAACCCCAGACGGTTCAGTTGCTATTGAATTGGACGTGCTCACACCGACCCTTGGGTCTCAAGTCATCGACGTTCGTACTCTCGGCTCCCAAGGTTTCTATACCTACGACCCTGGTTTTACTTCCACAGCATCTTGCGAATCCAAGATCACTTACATTGATGGTAACGAAGGTGTATTGCTGCACCGTGGTTTCCCTATCGACCAGCTAGCGACAAAATCCACTTATCTGGAAGTCTGCTATATCCTGCTATATGGTGAAACGCCAACACAAGAACTGTTTGATAAATTCAAAAAAACCATTACCCGCCACACCATGATTCACGAACAGATCCATCGCCTGTTCAACGGTTTTCGCCGTGATTCGCATCCTATGGCCGTACTGTGTGGTGTTACTGGTGCTCTGGCTGCTTTCTATCATGATGCTCTGGACGTGAACAATCCACGTCACCGTGACATTACCGCCTACCGCCTGCTGTCAAAAATGCCGACAGTGGCCGCCATGTGCTACAAATACTCTATTGGTCAGCCATTCGTTTATCCACGCAATGATCTCTCCTATGCAGGCAACTTTCTAAACATGATGTTCTCTACGCCGTGTGAAGAATATAAAGTGAACCCAGTACTGGAACGTGCTATGGATCGCATCTTTATCCTACATGCGGACCATGAACAAAACGCGTCTACCTCAACAGTACGAACCGCGGGCTCTTCCGGTGCCAACCCATTTGCCTGTATTGCCGCAGGTATCGCTTCTCTTTGGGGGCCTGCTCATGGCGGTGCAAACGAAGCTTGTCTGCGTATGCTGGAAGAAATTCAGTCGGTTGAACATATTCCGGAATTCATTAAACGCGCCAAAGATAAAAATGATGCTTTCCGTCTGATGGGATTTGGTCATCGTGTTTACAAAAACTATGATCCTCGTGCAACCGTCATGCGTGAAACCTGCCATGAAGTGCTAGATGAACTCGGCCTGAATGACAGCCTGCTGGAAGTTGCTATGGAGCTTGAACGTATCGCTCTGCACGATCCTTATTTTATTGAGAAAAAACTGTATCCGAACGTGGATTTCTACTCCGGCATTATCCTGAAAGCAATGGGTATTCCATCCACCATGTTCACTGTTATTTTCGCCATTGCCCGTACTATCGGCTGGATCGCTCACTGGAATGAAATGCACGATGGTGGTGTGAAAATCGCTCGCCCACGTCAACTCTATACCGGCTACACAAAACGTGATTTCGATAGCCAGCTTGAAAAATAATAATAAAATCCAATTACGATAGAAGGCAGAGCTCTAACTTAATCGTTAGGGCTTTATTTAATTGGAAAAGGGAATCCTGCCGATGACGTTTGAGTCATCCGTTTTCAATTAACTGTTGATACCAAATGAGGCAGAAAATTTCAACTAACCCGTTTATTGCCTGCTCCTCCCTGAACTGTTTTTGGCATTCACCAAAACTTTGCTCTAGGAACAGGCTCTTCTTCAACTTTTTATCCAGAATTCGAGTTACAATATTTTTTATAGAAATTTCGAATTTCTAAAGTTACATGCGGAGATATATCAAACCCGGAAAGAATCCGATTAAAAACAGAATCACCACATGGTTCATGGATTTTAATATCGCCCGCAGCCATATGTTGCTCAACTGTTACTGAGCCAAAAATATCAGCACGACCATAGAAAACAAAACTCGGATGTCTAATAAAAGGATGATCGCCACAATTCAATATACATGTTCGATCATACGGTATGTCCGGTTTTAAAGAGCTAATATTTACAGCCAGAAAACATGTCTTAGTTTTTTTAGGGTAAAAAACTGGATCACAGCAGATAATATATAAGTGATCTGTATACCCGGATGGGATAAGTAAACTTCCTTTCCTTAAAATCCCACCCGGCATCACCGCAATCCTTGAAGAAAACAGTCCAGTTGTTGCCTTTCTATTAACTCTCGCGCCAATTTCTCAGCAACTTCTGGTGATTTACCGACAGCGATAAAAACAGAACTTGGTGAAATAGGATAAGAACTGCCGCCTGGATCTTGCCACTCAGTACAATGTTTATGGGTATACTCCACAATATCAAAGCGGCTCATATGACCGAACTGTTCCCAAATGGCATCCAGAACCCCTAATTCAGCATCAGAAAGAGATTCAAAATCATCTCTTGTTACATCTTTTTTTCGTTTGAGTGAAATTTCATAATTCTTTTCACTTTTAATCCACGCCCCCCATCCAAATTCATCACTGGCGTAATCTCCAGTAATTAAATTTAAGGTTTGCGATAAAACTGGCCCTTTAGGCATAGATACCATTCGATCACCAGTGATAGAGTAGCCGTAGTCATTCATAGATACTCTATCTGCCAGATAAAGCAACTTCATAAGTTTCAGATATGCCATGCGTCCGCCGCACTTATGCAGCAGGTAGGCAGCCATTTGAGCTACTTTTTCTTCGCAAAACATAGAAACCTCCAAGACTTTTTCGAAATACCAGACTGGCAATTTACACATATACTGTAGCTCTAAATGCGCAACCCTAGCAACATCTTAGCCCCAGCCCCTAATATTGTTTGAAATAATCTATACCCGTTATCCTTCAAGTTACCTCTTTGTTGGCTGCGCTCGCTCACCCCGGTCACATAGTTTGCTATGCTCCCGGGGATTCACTCCCTTGCCGCCGCGATGCATCTTGAAATCCATAGGGTATAGCACGCTTGCTATCAATAATAGCAGGCAAAAGATGAATATCCTCAGTGCCCTTTGTCATATCAAGTTCATCTTTGTTGATATTCTTCCACCGACCTTAGTCGGTGGTTGTTGAGTTCCGTCTTGGGAAAACGTGATTAAACCGGGTTTGGAATATCGATAAAAGTGACATCCAGACCATAATTACCAGCCAACCACTCCCCCAACGCCTTAACACCATAACGCTCGGTGGCATGATGACCCGCAGCATAAAAGTGCAGCCCCATTTCGCGGGCGATATGAACCGTCTGCTCTGACACTTCACCGGTAATAAAAGCATCAACACCAAATTCCGCCGCTTCCTGAATAAAACTCTGACCACCACCGGTACACCAAGCAAGCTTACGAATCTCTGCGGGTGCATTGTCACCGACATACAACGCCTTGCGACCCAGCGCCTGTTCGATACGTGCAGCTAACTCCACCGGTGTTATCGGCTGTTCAAATTCCCCATGCGGCACGAATGGCTCAACCAACCCGACCACTTTCGCATTAATCAGACGGGCCAATTGCACGTTATTTCCCAATGATGGATGGGCATCAAGGGGCAGATGATAACCATATAAATTGATATCATTACAGAGCAGCGTTTTCAGGCGATTACGTTTCATACCACGAATCACTGCCGGCTCATTTTTCCAGAAATAGCCATGATGGACGATAACAGCATCAGCCTGAAGGCGAACCGCTTCATCCAATAAAGCCTGACAAGCGGTCACACCAGTAACAATTCTCTGAATATGAGCACGCCCCTCAACTTGTAAACCGTTGGGGGCATAATCCTGAAAATCACCAACATTCAGCTCTTGGTTAATGACATTTTCCAGCTCAATATTACGCATCATATTTGTCCTGTGTATTGATTATATGACAACAATATACCGTTACCGCTCCCCAATTGTCAGTTATTCCTGACTGCCAAAACCTGCTCTGACTGTTTTAACCACACAGGTTTATTACTGGTTTTTACCCATACACGATACAAATAACTGTAAAAACGGGCACGATCACGACGAAACAACATAACCGGAAACGCCAGGATACCGAAAGTAACAGCGCCAATACGGCGTAAAAGAACCTGATGCCAAGGATATTCACGATATGAAGACATATTAGTCCTCCTTAAAATGATCCCACTTTTCCGCAGGATCTTAAAAATAATCAATCTGTAAATTGTTTAAAATTTTATCGCAAAAAATGAAAATTTACCACTTATCAGACCACTTTTAAGCCGTTATTATCGCTATATTTTCTATTTTTTGTAATTTTATTACATAAAATATGATAAAAATGTAATATTACAAACATTTTATTAACAGTCAGTAAAAATGGGATCAACGATATCAGAGTCAATTTTTTCATGATCCTTAATCCTATTCCTATAATCATCGATTTCACTTTGCTTAGGAAAAGAACTGGTTTCAATAGATAATTCTTATTGAAAAAAATAAAGAAATTAACGACACAGGCATGTGAAAATATCCTTTTGATTCTGGCAATAGAATCAAGGATTGCCAATATGAAAATTTTCATTGATAATTATTATATGAGCATGAAAAAATGATGTAATCTTTTGCACCATGCTGTTTTTCCAGAATGCTTGTGAATTAACTATAATAGGAGGAAAGATGAAAGTATTAACTGTTATATTATTGATATTAATAACAAATATTTCAGGTTGTGTCTCCAAAAAAAATTCTTTTTCTATTGACTATAAAACAAATGGTGAAACTTTTCGTTTGACTCCATTATGTATAGCAGAAATTACCCCGGAAAAAGGGGATAATCACTATTCCATTTTCATCAAAGTAACAAACAACTCTCATTGTAGTAAACCATTTAATCTCCTCATAAAGCAAAATGTAGGAAAAAAACTATCTGTTTTCTTTAACAATAAACCAATATTGAAAAATACCAATATAATTACGCCAATGCATGTCGAAAATGGCTTCTATCAGGCAATAGACTCAAATACAACATTTGAAGAAATAGTCAACGCTTTAAATTGATGAAAATCTATGGCTTTTTGTTAAATCCTAATCATAAGCTTGTGTAATTACCTGTTTTTGGCATATTTGATTTATCAACTAAAACAAGTGAAATGATGGACAAAAAACAGTTACAGGCTCTGGCTAAAAGCCTTAAAACCTTAAAACCTTAAAACCTTAAAACCTTAAAACCTTAAAACCTTAAAACCTTAAAACCTTAAAACCTTAAAACCTTAAAACCTTAAAACCTTAAAACCTTAAAACCTTAAA